>JAFYQY010000013.1 GCA_017559685.1 Alistipes sp. | reverse complement strand
CGAGATAGCGCTCCATACGCTGTGGCGATGCGAAGCTTAGCTTGCCCTGGCGCAGACGCTTCTCGAGATCGTGAATAGCCATATCCTGGTCGCAGTCGAAGCATACCAGGTAGTGGCGATTGCCCTTGTGGTTGCGGAAAAAGAGGTTTTTACAGTGCACCGAGCCGTCGTCGTGCCAATACTGCTTGGCAATCTCGATTGTTGGCGACTCGGGATGAAAATAGACCTCGTATTTTATCTCGTGCGCATCGAGAAACTCAAAGACTCTCTTACTGCGCAATTCTAACTCTTCCATAATTTTTTGCTGTTAGCCATTGGCTTTTTTTTAATACACCCCTAATGCCTCTAACGCCCCTAACGACTCTTATACTCCGAATCGGTATTCTCGAAGATAAACGCAAAGGTATCGGCAATCTCCTCGATGCGCTTCGAGGTTGGCTTGCCTGCACCGTGACCTGCGTTGGTGTCGATGCGGATAAGCACAGGGTTGTCGCCCTTGTGGCAGTGCTGTAACTCCGCTGCAAACTTGAACGAGTGCGCAGGCACAACTCTATCGTCGTGGTCGCCCGTAGTTACGAGCGTAGCGGGGTACTCCACACCTTTACGCAAGTTGTGCAGTGGCGAGTACTTTATAAGGTAGTCGAACTGCTCCTTCACTGCCGACGAGCCATACTCCACAACCCAGCCGTGACCGATGGTGAAGAGGTGGTAGCGCAACATATCCAACACACCTACTGCTGGCAATGCAACAGCGTACAAATCAGGACGTTGAGTCATACAAGCACCCACCAGCAAACCGCCATTCGAGCCACCCGCAATAGCGAGCTTCTTGCTCGAGGTATAGCCCTCTTTGATGAGGTACTCGGCCGCCGAGATAAAGTCGTCGAAGACGTTCTGCTTGTTCTCTAACATACCGCCTTTGTGCCACTCCTCGCCATACTCCGAGCCGCCACGAAGGTTTACCACGCAGTAGACGCCGCCCTGCTCCATAAACATCGCCGCAGTAGTCGAGAACGAAGGTGTGAGGTTGATCTGGAAACCGCCATAACCGTAGAGGTAGCAAGGGTTGTTTCCGTCGAGTTTTATTCCCTTTTTGTGCGACACGAACATCGGCACTCGGGTGCCATCCTTGCTCTCGAAGAAGAGCTGTTTTGTCTCGTAGTTTTCGCAGTCGAACTTAACCTCCGATCGGTGGTAGAGCTCGCTCTTGCCACTCTCGATATCGTAGCGATAGATTGTGCTTGGCGAGGTGTAGTTTGCCACCGCATAGTAGACCTCCTTATCCTCTCGCTCGCCGTCAAAGCCACCTACCGAGCCGATAATCGGCAACTCGACCTCACGAATGAGCTTACCCTTGCGGTCGTGCTGATAAATCTTGTTCTGTGCGTCGATAAGGTACTCGGCAAAGAGGTAGTCGCCCGCCATACCTACCGCCTCGAGCAACGACTCGCCCTCGGGGATGATGTCGTACTTCTTGCCTGTGAGGAGATTTACACCCACAAGGCGATAGTTCGGTGCATTGTCGTTGGTCATAACCAAAACCTCGTCTTTGTAGCAGTCGAGCACCATATAGTCGTAGTCAAAGCCCTTGTAGAGGGTGTGCCACTTGCTCTCCGAGGTGCGCTTGTAGAGCAACTGCGTACCCGAAGTACCTGCCGACGAGGTGATAAACTGCCACTTGCCATCCTCACTCTCGCCACCGTGGTGGTAGTGGAGTGGGTTTTTCTTATCCTCGAAGATGAGGACGTCCTCCTCCTGCTTGGTGCCGAGGCGGTGGAAATAGACCTTCTGGTTGGTGTTCTGAGCCGAATATACCGCATCGCCCTCCTTCGGAGCATCGTATGCGCTATAGTAGAAGCCACGACCGTCACGAGTCCACGATGCGCCCGAGAATTTCACCCACTTGATGTGGTCGGCGAGTGGTTGCATAGTCTCGGTGTCGAGCACCTTAATCTCCACCCAATCCGAGCCCGCCGAGGCGAGAGCATAGGCGAAATATTTGCCATCCTTCGTGAACGAGCCTGCGTGCAACGCCACAGTACCATCCTCCGAGAGGGTATTAGGGTCGAAGAAGAGCTCCTCCTCGGTGTCCGAGAGATTGCGCTTGCGGTAGAGTACGCTCTGGTTTTGGAGTCCGCTGTTGCGAGAGATGTAGTACCACTCGCCACGTTTCGAAGGTGCACTCTGTGTAGGGTAGTTCCACAACTCGGTCAAACGGTTGCGAATAGCCTCTCGCTGTGGGAGCGAGTTGAGATAGTCGAATGTAACCTCGTTTTGAGCCTTAACCCACTCGGCTGTGCGCTCCGACATATCGTCTTCGAGCCAGCGATAAGGGTCGGCAATCTCCACGCCGTGATAGTTGTCCACAACGCCTTCACGGGCAGTTTCGGGATAGTTGATATGCTTCATATTTCCAATTATTTTGCCAATGCCATAACCGATGAAGTATGCCGTTGCTCCAAAGGCAACGAACGCCATCGCTTTTGTAATAACTCTTTTCATAGTCTGAATCTTTTGTACAAAGATATAAAAAAAAGACGAGAAACCGCAGTCTCTCGTCTTGAAAAAGCTAATGCCAAAGGCTAAAAGCTGATGGCCTTTTATTTCGGTTGATTCTCTTCGTCGAGGTCGTAGAGCAACTCAATTTCGTCGACATACATCCACGACTCGCTACTTCCGGTGAAGTAGTCGCCATAGCCCGAGCAGGTGAATGTGAGCAAGAGCTGCGACGGCACAACCTCAGGGTTTGAGTACTCGACAGGGAGTGTCATTGTGTGCCACTTGTCGGTCTCTTCAACCACCATTTCAGGGTTGTTGATGCTATCGAAATAACCCAAGCCGACAACGCCCGAAGCGGTACGAGGATCGAAGAAAGTCTTCTCGTCGGCACTATTTACGCAGTGTGGCGCAGCCCAATCGGTCAGGCAGAAGAAGATCTTTGCGACATCGGGTTGTCCACTGATAACCTTTATCTGCTTGCTACCGATGTGGTACTCGGTGCCGTTCGAAGCCGCTTGGTACTTATTACCGATAGTAATCCAGTTGATACCTCCACGAGAATACTTAACCTTGAAGCGTACAGCCACAGGCTTAACGTTCTGTGCCATAGGGCGACCGAAGTAGACTGTAGCGTTTGTTCCGAGAGTCTCACCATAGTGACCTACAAAGAGGTTACCTGCGGCAAACTTCATATTCAAGACGCTCTGCGAGCCCATAAATGCACTCACCTCGCCCGTAGAGTCGGCAGGCACATTCTCGGGGTTAGCACTCTTGTAGACAGGGTATGTGAGGTTGTACTTCTCGCCGAGAGATGTACCACCTGGGTTACCTGTAGCCCAGAACATCTCCAAAACCGATGAGAATGGGTACCAGCAAGGGCCCGCCTCGCCTGTAGGCAAGAGGTTCTGGTCGTTTGTGAACTTGCCCCACTGCTCCATATCCGAGTTAGGAATCTGATAGAGCGGTGCTGTTGTTACAATCTTTATGTCGGACTGCTTCTCGTCGGCATAACCGATAACCTCATACTCGGTGCCAGGCTCCAAACCACGAACTACAGCCTTCACGAAGCCCTCCTCGTAGCGGTTGTATGGGTTTTTCGAGTCCGAAGCGTACCAAGCGTCGTTTACCTTTGTCCACTCCTCCGAGCCACGCTGACGATATGCGAACTGAATCGAAGCACCGTCGATATTTGCTGCCTTAATCCAGATTACATTTGCTCCTGCCGAGACATACTCGAAGTCGAGCGCCACCTCGGTAGGCACGATAACCAACTCCCACACGGTGTTGTGGCCGTGCGCTGTTACCGAGACTGTGCGAGCCATATCGGCATTGTCGAAGTTGGTAGGCATCTCCGCAACCTCGGGATAGTCGTAGGTTGGGCGTGGGCCAAAGCGAACATCGGTAGTCTTAACATCGTTGAGAGGGTAGTCTTGACGGCGCTTTACGATTGCTCGGCGTCCCTCGATATCCCACTCTGTCGAGCCAATCTGACCATCTACACTCCAGATGCGGTTGATTGTCTGTGTTGCCACAATCTTCCACTCGTAGTCCTGGAAATAGGAGAGGGTGATGTACTCTGGCTGCGACATATTAACAACTTTGTTGTTAAGATCTTTCGATACGATGATTTTTGTATTGTCGGCCTCGTAGTTGATGTTGGTCACAACATCTGCTCCGTAGCTGATAGTCTTGAACTGCACCGCCTCGATATTAGTCTCCTCGGCAAGAGGAATAGTTGCGGTGTAGGACGCACGGTCGAGAACAATATTTCCGCTGATGCCCTCCACGTCGAGCGATGCGATGTAGAGATCAACAACAGGTTTTGGCAGGTCGTTCTTAATGCAGGCGCAGAGCGACAATGCCGCAGATAGTATTATAGCGAATTTTTTAGCCATTTTTCTTCTTCGAATTTTGTTTATCTTTCTTGCTCCACAAGTGTACCGTTACACCGATGTTGATCTCGGCGATATTGAGGCGGTAGCGCAACTTTGAGTAGTTGCGAGTGCCTCCCGTAGGGTTCAAATCGCCGTCGAACTGCTTGATGTGGTTATACTGCAAGCCGCCCAAACCGAACGATACCGAGGCGCATACATTCGGGAATACATAGACTGCGATACCTGGGTTGAAGTTGAACGCCACCTTGTAGGTGTCCGAAACCGAGGTGTTCCACTCGTTGTTGTACATAAAGCCGAAGTGCGAGCGACCATACGAGCCCATCAACTCCAACTCGCCAAAGACGCCGAAGCGACCACGGCTATCGAGAGGTACGTATGCACGATGGAAAATCGAGAACGAGTAGGCGTTGCTCAAGTAGTCCAAGCCAATGCCCTCGGTCGAGAACTCAATGCCGTTGATAAAGTTGCCGAGGTTGATGTTAGCGTTGTCGAAGTGTCCCGCCATACGGGTATATCCAAATCGTGCGCCAATAGCGAGGTTATCACGATAGAGATAGCCCACAAATGGTTTTACCGAGACAATCGAGCCTCCGAGACGGAGATTTTCTACCACGAGAGCAATATCCGAGTCGTCGGCCGAGAGTGTGCCATACGATGCTGCGATACCGCACATCCACTCGCCCTTGTAGGCGAAGATGTTCTTGTCGATTTCACGGTTTACACGGTTTATCTGAATTAAACCTCCGGGGTTGCGAACTACGTGTGCTGAATCACGCTGTGCACCGAAGAGGATGCTCTGAGCCTTCGCCTCTTCCCCACCAAAACCTACCATAAAGATAGTAACCAATAGTAGTATAAATATCTTCTTCATAGCTGTGTCTGTTTTTTAGAGATAGAATGATGCTCCCAACCCAATGGAGAAGAGATTTACCTTAAAGTTCATTTGCGATGACGAGACCGATCCCTCAACCACCTGGTTGCCAATCTGTCGTGTCTTCGAGTAGTTGAAGCCCAACACGCCGATATTGACCTCGATAGCCATATTGTTGGTCAAGAAGGCCGAGATACCTGGGTTAACACCGAGTGCCACGTCGAAGCTCGAAGAGTAGACTCCACTCAAGCTCTGCTGTGGGCCCGAGGCCAACTTCGACTGCGAGCCGCCCATAGCCAAGCCCACCTCCGCAAAGAGTGCGAAGCGCTTGTTGTCCTTGCCAAGCGGGATGTAGGTGCGCCACAACGCCTCGACATTGTAAGAGTGCTTGAGCGAGTAGTAGTAGGAGTTGTCGAGCGAGGTTATCGAGAGGCTTGCATTGTCCAACTCGGTCAAGCCTCGTGAGTAGCCGACACGCACACCCACCAACGAGTTCTTCGAGTAGGCATAACCCACCAATGGAGTTACTTTGAATTGGTATCCGTTCGACTGGATATCCTCGATAATCAAGAAGTTAAAATTGTTGTTGGTGTGAGTAGAGTACGACACCGAACCTCCGAATACCCACTGTCCTTTGGGTACAAACTCGGTCTTGAGGTTCGAGAGGCCTCGATTCTCACGGCGCAGTTTGTTGGCGTAGGCAACTGTGTCGGCTTTGGAACCATCCACCGCCATCTTCTCACACTCCTGTGCTATTGCCACAGAGGGGAGTGCAAGCAACGCCACAACTAAAAGTTTTATAAATTTACTCATCGGTTTTTGCTACCTATTATATAATATTAGTAAACGAGTTCAATGTCGTCGATATACAACCACGAATCGGTCGAGCCGTCGAAGAAGTCTCCGTAACCCGAGCAGGTGAAGGTCAAAATAAGGTGTGTAGGCACCTGATTTGGGTCCGAGCCGTAGAATACGAACGGAATCTCAACTTGCTTCCACTCGGTCTGCGACTGTGTGGTCTCCATATATGCCGAGTAGAGCACCTTTTTGTAGCGTGCATCGCCCGACTTGATGTTGGCGTCGCTTGGCGAGAATGTTGTTCCGCTTGCATCGGAGCTATCCACCAAGTGACGGTCGGTAGCCATACAGCAGAAGATTTTGCAGAGGTCGGGATTGCCCTTCTTGCCCACGTTGCCACTCACCTTGTCGATTGAACCGCAGTTCCACTTCGCCCAGAAGCGAATAGCCTTAGGTTTTGCGTTGTACTCGAATGGCTGACCGAAGTAAACCTTTGCGTTGGTACCGTCCATACCGCCCCACGAGCCGACATAACCGTTTCCTGCAGCGAACTTCACAATGATATACTCTGAGTCCATATACATCGACTTCGAGCCCTTTGAGCCTGGACGAACATCCGTGCTGCTCTGGGTGATATTCTTACTCAAAACAGCTGTTCCGTAGTTACCTGTACACCAATAAGGGTTAGTCGAGGTGCCGTAAGGGATAATTACACCATCGCCATCCTGGCACCAACCCTCCAGGTCGCCATTCGGAATCTGGTTGCCCGCAGCGAGTGTGAAGGTGCGACTCTCACCTACCATCTTGCCATTGATTGAGAGTGCATACTCGTAGGTATGACTTGGCAAGAGGTTCGAGATATTCGAAGTGTAGATGTTTCCATTGGTTGCAGTTGCGGTGGTGCGTGTCCACTCCGCATTGCCCTCACGGTAGAGGAGCTCCACGCTCGAAGGTGTGCCGAATACGGTTGCCGAGAGAACAGATGAGCAACCTGTCCAAGCGACACTCTCCTTGCTCTTGTTCAAGCCTGGGAGGGTGTATGGCAACTGCTTGCGAGCCTCGCTACCACCCTCATCCGATATGCGCATCTCGATAATCTGCTCGCCACCATTGAGCGAGTAGAAGAAATCCTCCGAAAGGGTGATGTAGAGCTGTGGAGTGTTCAAACCCGAGAGAGTTACGCCTGCTACGGTGTTGTTCACAGGGTCGAAGCTCTTGTTGCCTACGGTGATGTTTACGCCAACGAAATTTGCTATCGCTGTGGCTACATACTGACGCTCGCCACCTGCGTAGTTGTGTGGTGCGCTGAGGTCGAAACCTACACCCTTCAACTCAGGGTCTGGCGAGAAAGAAAGGTGGTCGTCACGCTCCTCGATGCTCTCGTCGAGCACCACCGAGAGGCCACCCAACAAACCATTTGCATCGGGCGAGAACTTGAACGAGAGTTTGTAGGCCTTCTTCGGCGCAACATTCTCAATCACACCGCTCTTATCTATGGCAACCTGCTCGCCATTATCGGCATATACGTAGGTGCCCACGAAGTTCCAAGCGAGAGAGGTGCAACCCTCAGGCATAATGAAGTAGCCCTTTTGGCTCTTTGTATAGGTGAGCTTTGCGCTGTCGTCAGCCTTAACCTCAACGCCATATCCTGCAAGGAAACCATCAACAATACCCTGGTCGAAGAGCACCTCCACCGAGATATTCTGCATCGAAGCTACGATATCGACGGTCGAAGTCTCGCCACCAACGATGTTGAACGCCTCCTCGCCGATGAAGTATTGCTCCGCCTCGTTGAATGTTGCCGAAACAGCTGCGCCGCTCTCTACGACTGCGGTGTAGTTGCCCTCTAACAACCAGATGTACTCTGGCTTCTGCATATCGGCCTTGCTCGAGTCGTACTTGCGTACGAGCATAGACTTGCCACTCTCATTCTTGAAGATCGAGAGGATGTAGTCTCGCACCGAGCCGTCGGTTGCACGTGTGCCCACGTTGAGCACCAACACACCCTTATCCTCGGATGGAGTGTTGTCGGTGGCATCGTTGATGTTGCCGTTGCTTACGCACGACACCATTGCCAACGCACACGCACAGATTACTATATTGAAAAATCTCTTCATCGTCTACTATTTTCCTGTTTGAAGCATCAATGTCTTAACGGTGGTGTTGCCCTCGTTGTCGACAACTGTGAGAATGAAGTCGTGGTACTTCAAGTCGCTACCGCTGACCGCCTGAAGCACTCCCATAAACTGCGTAATCGAGAGCTTTACGAAGGTCTTATTCAAAACCTCGTCGGCTACGGCAAAGCCCAAGCCACGGAGAGGCTCCTCAACATCGATAAATACGCCAGGGTTGTTCGAGTCGTAAGACTGCTTTGGATAGCACAAGTTCAAGACGTCGCACAAGCCTGTACCTGCCAACTCGACAGGGGTGAGCGAAGCCGACTCAATCTTTACGTAGAACTCCTTGATGCCCTTTGAAGCCGAAACCAACAAATCGACATCCAGGCCTGCAACAATCTGCTCACGCTGCGAGATATCGTGGCCATCCCAAACGATGTTTGGATCCTCGGCTGGGGTCTCAGGTGTGTCGTTGCCACCCTCGTTACCGCCGTCTGTCCACTCCTCCTCGAAAACTTTGTCTGCCACGTTGCAAGGTACAATCTCGTCGGTAACCCAATCACGAATGGTTACACCAACCTTGATATTACCCTCGGCTGCGTGCTCGATGTAGAAGTGAATCTTGCTGTGCTGACCAGCCTTCACATCACGCACCTCCTTGTTCATCTCGATAATCTTGAAGTTCTCCTTATCGGCTGCGTAGGTGCCGCTGATTCGCAAAGCGATAGTGTTCGATGCGTTTGGAGCAAGGAAGAATCCCGCACGGCTCTCGGTAAGAGCGTAGTCCAACGAGTTCTCGCCTACCGAAACGATAGTGAGAGTGCGCTCGCCAAGGCGCTCCAACAAATCGGCCGAGTACGAAACCGAAACTTTAATCTGCATCAACGAGCAAACAATCTCCGAGATTGTTGTGGTCTCGTTACGCACAATCTTGAATGGCTTAACAGCGCCATAAACGGGAGTATCCCACGCTGCGCCTGGAACCTCGCCCGACACAATCTTGAAGATGTAGTCGCCGGTCTTGAGCTCGATAGCTGTAGTTGGGCGCTCGCCATACTTGAACGAGAGAACTGTCTCGTTCTCCTCGTTGATAATCGAGCAGTCGAAGTTGTTAACATCGACCGAAGCACGAGTCGATTTCTTGCTCAAAACTCCCACCTCGGGGTCGCTCTCGTCAATACGGCAGTCGATCGAAAGAGCCTCAATCGAGAGCTTTCCTGTGTTCAAAGCCTCTGCACCTGTGCCGATGCCTCCGTTTTCCAAACCTTCAGAGCCGCAACCCACCATCATAAGGGCTGCAAAGAGGGTTGCTACTGTAAATTTTGCGATTTTCATATCTTTAAGCGTTTTCATTCAATTCAAATTCAAGTTCTACGGTCTCGACAACCTCGTCGTCGAAGGTGATGTTTACGACAGCCTTACCTGCGGTCGAGAGGTCGAATACAACCTTGTGGCGGGTTGAGGCCTTGAGTTGCAACTTGCTCTCGAAGGTTACTGTACTGCCCGTTGTGCGCACAGCGTTGCAGATAACCGATACCTCGCCCGTATTCATAAAGAGCATCTCGCCCTTTGAAGCGTCCCAATCGATGTCGTTAATCTTGAACGACGAAGTAGGGAAGTAGCCATCGAACTGCTCGGTGGTCTCGACTGTGATAATCGAGTTGGCGAGTGCTACCACAATATCGGCGTCAACCGAGAGACCATACATTGGTACGTCTACGGTTGTCGAGCCCTCGAAGTATGGCTTCGACCAACCCTCGACACCCTTCTCGCCATACGAGAGAGTTATGGTGTGCAAGCCCGAGGCGAATGACAAACCCTCGTTCTGCGCCTGCTCGAACTCCGCCAATGTTGCCCAGGTCTGAGTTGCCTCGTTATTCTTAATCTCAACCTTCAAATCTTTTGTTGCAGGTACGAGAGCATTGTCGAGCGCAATCTTCGAAGTATCGTCGCTACCGACATCCGAACGTGTCGAGGCGTTGATGATAATCTGCCCCTCTTTCAGGGTTGCACTATCGTTTGTGTGGCACGCAGTTGCTACAACCGCAAATGCCAATGCAAAAAGTATCTTTTTCATCTCTCTAATCTCCTATTGTGCGATTGAAACTCTAACGTTATCGATGTACAAGTAGTAGTGAGCGTTGGTCACCGAAGTCCAGTTGTTCTGCTCGCTACAAGGGAACCAGCAGAGTCGGGTTGCCGAACTACAGTTGTTTGCGGTGTACGAATATGTTGGGAATGTGCTACCAAAGCTGTCGTTGTTGTAGTTGTTGCTGAGGTTGCCTGTCTGCAAGCATACACTGCTGAACTCTCCCGCTACACGACCTGCGTCATTGCTTACGCTACTAAGTACGGTAGTCTCTACAACACCATTCAAAATAGTGCTCTCTGCGTTGCTGTGGATACCTGCAACACAGAATACGCCGTTCTTGCTGCTATATCCCGAGTTTACGTATGCGCCCATATCAAACTCAACCTTGAGCTTAACATTTGCTCCCGACTTGAGGTTCTTCATCGAAGGTGAATCGAGACGACCGTTTGAACGAGTTGAACCTCCCGTACTCTGGTGACGAACGTTTACACGGACTGACTTGCCCGCTACACCCTTGATGTGAGCACCATTCCAGCCCGAAACATACATATAGTTGTTAAGCAACATACCGTCTGCCTTCATAAGGTTCGAAACACGCTCGTCGTCCTTCTCGAAGGAAGTGTGGATATTGGTGAAATCCTCGTAGAAGAGGTATGGAACATCGAGGTTGATAGTGTTTACGCCCTGCTTGCTGAGCGAAGATGGAATCTGCACCTTTGTCTCAACAATTGCGTGCGCACTCTCGAAACGCACGGTGAAGGTCTTACCTGCATAGTTCTTGAATGTGCCGTTGTTGAAGAGCGCATACTCGATCAAGTCGTATTGGCTAGAATTTCCTGTGAAGGTCTTAACCACCGAGCCGTTGTGGTCGATGATAGTTACCTTCTGCACCGCCTCGCCGAGGTTGTTCTTGCCGATGGCAAAACGCAAAACAGTTGGCGAGATAGGGTCTGGAATAGTTATGTGCAACGGTGTGATGTGGCCCTCCTTGCACTCCTTGTTGAGTGTGAAGGTGCGGTTGTTTGTGAGTTGACCGCTTGCCGATACCGCATAGTACGATACCTCGCCCGAAATTGCCACAGGAAGAATTACACCCCAAGCCACATCACCAACGTTGAAACCGCTTGGTGTGTTGATTGTAAGGGTGTTGCCTGTAGGGCTGAGGGTTGCCTTGCTTGCTGGGTCGAGAATCGACACCGAAGCGCCGCCGACAACCTTTGTTGGGAAGGTGAATACGATCTGCGAAATAGCCTCCGAGAATGGGTTTTTGCCCTGCGGAATAGTCAACTTCAAGGTGTGCATCTTGTGGTGGAAGTCGAGCGCCAGCTCGTTAACCTTATCGGCCAAGATTGCCTCGTCCTGGCAAGGTGTTGCAACCATCACATCGTATGCCCCATTAAACGAGTCACCCTGCTGTACGGCAGGGATGGTGAAGTTGGCAATGTTGTTGGCGTAGCTCTCGGGAACGGGAGCAACCGCATAGTAGGTGAACTCTCCCTCATTTAGAGCATTAGCCTGCGATGTGAAGACTGCCGATTGGAGCGAGTGCCAATAGTACATCATTGTGAAGTTGGCACCGTTGAGGCTATATCCGCCTGTTCGGTTCTCTGCCCACAAGGAGAATGTGTCGCCCTCTGTCCACGAAGCCTTGCCACTCTCGTCAATAGCCGTGCGGCTAAGGTTGATAGGCAGACCAATAGAGAGCTCGGTTTTTGCAACCTCCACGCTGTTACCCTCGTCGGCCGATTTTGCACAGCCCACGAGTGCCATCAAGGTTACAACTACCGCTACAAAGTGAAATTTCTTCATAGTATTGCAATTAAAAATCGTGCAAAAATAGCAGAGTTATATTTTATATAAAAATAATTTCAACGAATTGCCCTTTTACTCCCACGAAAACCCGCTGCAAAATAAAAAAATGGGCAATATTATATTGCCCATTTAACAGATTGAACGATATTTACACTACTCCTTGCGTTTCTCGATCTGTCTTTTCACAGCATCGAGAGCCAAATCTACCGCCTCCTCGAAGGTGCGAGCACGCTGCTCGCTTACTATATCTCCGCCAGGAACGTGCAGAGTAACAAGTGCTAACTTGTTGCCCTTCTCGCTGTCCTTGTCCAACTTCAAAGTTACATCTACACCTGTCGAGTGACCCTCAAACTTCTCCAATCTCGACATCTTCTTCTCCACAAATTCGATGAGCTGCTTGCTCGCATCGAACTTAACTGATTGAATGTTAACCTCCATAGTACAAAAATTTTAAGGTTTATATTTAAAATTGTTTCGGTTGGCTCTTTTTGCACCTTGCTGCGGTCTCCAAATTCCTCACATAGGCTTACTATGCTGCGGATTTGTCGCCTTGCAACGCACAAAAATATCCTAACCGCCGACAATTTTATGGTTTTTTCATTGTTTCGGTTGGCTCTTTTTGCACCTTGCTGCGGTCTCCAAATTCCTCACATAGGCTTACTATGCTGCGGATTTGTCGCCTTGCAACGCACAAAAATATCCTAACCGCCGACAATTTTATATTTTATCATCTTTCAACTACTCTCTACTCTCTACCCACTTTTTAGTTTTCCGCTTTAATCCTGCTTCGCAGGCTTTTCCTCCTTCGCACCTCGGCATAGTCTGCAAGCAGTCTCTGCTCTCGGTTTGGCGTCGGTTCCGCTTTCCGCTTTCCGTTCTATTTATGCGGGTGTGCCCGCTTGTAAATCTCCTGCAACTGCGCTATGCTATTGTGGGTGTAGCACTGCGTTGTCTTGAGCGACGAGTGACCCATTAACTCCTGAATATCACGCATATCCGCCTCCTTGTTCATCAGGTGAGTTGCGAAGGTGTGGCGCAGGATGTGGGGCGACTTTTTACCCTGCACACCGGCCTCACCGAGCTTCGATTTTACCACCGTCTGTATCGCTGTTCTCGAGAGCGGTTTACCCTTGTCCGACACTATCAAACTCGCATCTGCCGAGGTGGCAAAACCCAACTCCTCGAGCATCATTTTGTACGCCTCAACTCGCTCGGCCATCTCTGGTAAAACGGGCACTATTCGGTGCTTGTCGCCCTTGCCTCGCACGTGCAGCGTGGTCATATCTGCCGAGAAGTCTCCAAAATGCGTGCCTTGCAACTCGGCAAGACGTAGTCCGCAACTATAAAATAGGGCTATAATCAGGGCGTTGCGTTGCTCGATAAAGTCGCCCGTATGGCTCTCCTCACGGATGCTGTCGAGCAAACTCTTCATTCGTGTCTCGGGTACAAACGACGGCAACTTGCGAGGTGTGCGCAGTGTTGTTATTCGGCTGAAAATATCCTGTGTCATAGCGCCCTTGCGACGCAGATAGCGGTAGAAGCTACGCAACGACGAGAGTTCACGATTCATCGAAGCGGCGCTAATCTTGTCGTGCTCCATACGATAGACTATCCACTCACGGATATCTTCAGCAGTAACTTTTGTCGGGTTGAAATCTTCGTGCGGGATATCCGCATTCGAGGCACACCAAGCCGTGAACGACTCGATGTCGTGTCGATAGTTGCGCACCGTGAGCGCAGAGTACCGTTTTTCGGTTTGAATATGTGTTACAAAAGCATCAATCATAGCCTATTCAATTCCGAAACTACACAAATATATAAAAGATTTGCGAAAAATGCAAGATGTTACCCCAAATTTCGACAAAAAATAGCCCATTTTTTGAGATCCTGTCTCCGTTCCGAACACTCGATTTTGTGAGATTTTTGCGAAAAATGACAAGAAGTATCAAAAATGCCAAAACAATTATTAAAAATATTGCATTTTGTAATGCACTGAAAATTAGACAGATATGAGAATGGCGAAAAAATAATTAAAAAATAATTAAAAATTTTTAATAAAAAACTTGCACAGTATTAAAAAAACCCTTATCTTTGCAGCGAAGTTTTAAGGTTCATTTTAGGTTAGTAGTTTTAGGTTGGTTGAGGAAATCGGAAGGTTGCGACATAGGGTCGCTAAGACTGCGGGAGGTGCTCTCTCGTGAGTCGAATCACCTCCGAAGACCTCATTTTTTTTGTCCTTATAAAATCGTTCTGACGAGTTCTTTTTCACAAGCTGTCGGATGCCAAAATGCTCACATACGCCCAAGTATGCTCCGCTTTTGTCGCCTAACCTTGCGCAAAAATAATCTCATCATTGACGATTTTTTGTTTTTTAGGCGCCAAATAAAATGGCATTGAATGGCATTCGGGCTTTCAGCCCTTAATGGCATTTAATGGCAGCGCACTCCAAAGGGGTGCTTAATGACGGGCGCATTTGCCATCCAGCGAGTGTAACGAGCGCTTGTCATTATATGCCATTCAGCGACCAACGGGAGCGAATGCCATTATGTTGCGCCAAATAGCCAATGGCTAAAAGCCAAAGAAAAAGCCCTCCCAAATGGGAAGGCTTTACATATACGATAAGTCTCGGTAATCCGATTATTTCTTCATATAGAAGGTATTGTCTCTACTCGTAGATGCGCTTCTGGCGTATCACCTTGCCCTCCTGCTCGATGAAGTAGCGACGAGACTTCAACAAGTTGCGTGACTGCAACACCATAGTCTTGGTCTCCGAGATAATGCCGAGGAACAACATTCCCGCACGAGAGTTCGACTCTCCAGCTGTGATACGACCCAACTCTTCCTTTGTCGATTGAGCCAATCGCTCGAAGAGATTGTCACGCATAACGAGCACCTCGTCGATAGTCGAGAAGTCGTTCGAGGTAAACATATATATAATACGTGAGTAGATTTCGTTTACATCGGCATTTATAGACATCAGCGTCTCGGTCTGAATCTTGCTCAAACCTGTATGGTTGTTGTCGATATGCTGGAACGATGGACGGGTGATGTGTACCAACGACTTGGTCATTTCGTTCAGGTAGTCGAGAATCTGCACATAGTAGAGCGAGAGATTCAAGTCCGAACCGTAGGTACCACGCAAGGTCGATGCGATAGAGTACTTCAGACGACGATTCTCCTCGTACATCTCCGAAGCCTCGGCTGTAAGCTCCTTCAATGCTCGGCGATCCTCCTTCAACAACGCTACGATAGTGCGGTTGTAGATGCGGGTCGTGGCCTTTACGGTCTCCGATACGGTGGTCATAGTGTTGTCCACGAGGTTCTCACGCACCGTTGCATCATCCTTTTTCTTCTCCTCCTTCTGCTTCTTAGGCATAAAGTTCGAGTGAACGAACATATAGAGACAGAGGAGAGTGATAGCTCCAAATGCCCAATTTCCACCCCACATAAGTATCAAACCGAGGATGAAGGCGATGATGAAACCACCGAAGCCGGTAACAAACCAACCTGCAACCACGGTAAATACGCCTGTGATACGATATACGGCACTCTCACGACCCCAAGCCTTATCTGCCAACGACGAACCCATCGCCACCATAAAACATACGTATGTGGTTGAGAGTGGCAATTGCAACGATGTACCCAAGGCGATAAGCAACGACGCCGAGGTGAGGTTTACGGTCGAAAGAATCAGATCGTAAGGGGCACCACTATGCTCTACATCGGCATACTCGAAGCGCTTCTCCAAGAAGTCCTTAACCTTGACAGGGGTTATCTTGTCGAAGAAACGAGAGGTGTTTACTGCTGCACGTACCAACGCACGAGAGAACATCGACGACGAGAACTGTACATCGGTATCGCCCGCCGAAGTGAGCGAAAGCTCGGTCTGCGACACATTCATAGCCTTACGAGAGGTCCAGAGTGTGGCAATCATAATGATACCCGAGATAACGATGTAGATTGTATTCGACGAGTTCGAGCTGCTCGAAGGAATAGCCAACGAATCCATCAAAATAGTTACGTCGCCACCCGCTGCGCTCGACTCCTGGAACGCCTCCAAACCTGCGATAGGCACACCGATAAAGTTCACGAGGTCGTTACCCGCAAATGCCAACGCCAACGAGAATGTACCTGCGAGGATGGTTATACGCAAGATGTTTACACGGAAGAGCTGCAAGAAGAAGAGGAACAACGAGCTCACCGCCCAAGTCGCTGCGAGAGTGAGAAGGAGGTGGTCGTTAACCCAAGCCACAAATGCCGAGCCCGCCAACAACGACTTCAAACCCTTGAATACTGCGAAGTAGAGGATCGATGTGAGCGAAATACCGCACCACACAGCACCCAAACGGCGCAACATCTTCATATAGCGGAACGAGAATACCATTCGTGATATCCACATCACGAGGGTACCCACGACAAATGCCAAAATCACCGAGAGGAGAATACCCGAAACCACTCCCATTGCTCGTGTGGTGTTGATATATTCGCCAAGTTCTGCGAACGAGATAGTCGGGTCGGTGCCAATCTTAAAGAGCGATACCGCCACCGCCGAACCGAGCAAACAGAATATGAGCGACACGGTGGTCGAGGTAGGCAAACCGAGTGAGTTGTAGATGTCGAGCAGGATAACATTCGCAAACATTACACCCACGTAGAGCATCATTACCTCACGGAAAGTGAATAGCTCGGGGTGGAACATTCCGTGGCGAGCCACATCCATCATACCACTCGAAGTCAATACTCCGACGATGATACCTATCGAAGCCACGATGAGGATGGTGCGGAACTTAGCCGCTCTCGATCCGATTGCCGAGTTAAGGAAGTTTACGGCGTCGTTGGTAACTCCCACATAGAGTCCCGAGACTGCCAAAATCGCAAGAATTGCGACCATTACATAGTAAATTTCTCCCATAAAAAGAGTTGTTTAGGTTAATCTAACTACCACAAAGGTAAAATTTATTGTGGATAGCGCCAACAGCAAATGCCAAATTTAACAATTATTTAACATTGCTTTGGCTATGAAGTTTGGGTTAAAATCGCTTCAAAATAGCGTATATTTCGAAGGCAAAACCTGCTACAACAAGGATTGGAGCAAGGGTTATGCGTTGCCACGAGAAGATGTCGTCGGAGAAGACCTCTGGAGTGGCCTTTGTGCCTCCAGCCATAAGTACAAAGCCCAAAATGATGACCGCCACGCCTATGAGCATAAGCACATAGTTGCGCATTGTCAAAGGCATCGACTTGTCGTTCTTATCCTCGATTTTGTTGAACTTATTTTTCATCTAGCAGATATGTATTTTGTTTGACCTCATATTTACAAAACGGTTTACCACAGGGAGGGTGCATACCGTTGCAACAACCACTCCGAGAGTGGTAATCGCTCCTGTGATAATGCCTATCTCCATCCACTTTGGCAATACGCCAAGCTCGGGCAGGGCGTAGTCCAAACCGTAGAGCGCACCCACAAGCAGAGCCGAAGCCAAAATGCCTGCCAATGCACCCTGCAAGGCACTACGACCAACGAAAGGTCGCATTATAAACCACTTTGTGGCACCCACTGCCTTCAGCGTGTTGATCAACTCTCGATGCGAGTAGACGTCGAGGCGAATGGTATTGTTCAAAAGCAGGAACGATATCACGAGCAGAACGCCTCCGAAGCACAACATCACGAGTTGCATAACGTCGAGCGTAGAGTGCAACTCCTCGATAAGGTTTTGCGGATAGGTTACATACTCAACATCCTCGATATTGCGAGCCTCCTCGGCAAACTTTTCGAGCGCAGCCTTGTCCGACGAGAGTGCCGAAAGGGTTACGTCGTAAGAGTCGGGTAGTGGGTTTTCGCTCAAAATGCCCTTGATGTCTACGTCGAATGCTCGTTTGAACTCCTCGTCGTTGAGCTTCTCCTCCTTCGATACGAACTTGAGCGACAAGACCATATCGCTCTCGCCGAGTTTGTTTGCCACCTCGTCACGCTCGGTCTCAGAGAGACCGTCCTTCAACTCGACAATCATCGTCACGCTCTCACGCATCTGCTTTGTCGTAGCGAAGATATTGGCCATCATCGTGCCTATTGCTCCGAGTAGGAACAACACGAGCGTCATACTGATGGTCGCTGTGGCGTATGAAAAGCGCAATCTATGCGGTGTGTTCTTCTTTGTTGCAGCCATAATGTTTGAAATATTTTGAATATAGAGCTAATGCGATAGCAAATACGAGGGCGAAGATAATCAAAATTGAGCAAATGAGCGTCACTATTGCGGTCAAATTCCAATTTGGAGCCTCGAAACGCCACTCGACGATGTGTTTGCCCTCGGGCAAAATCATTGCACGAAGCAGGTAGTCGGCACGGAACGAGTCGCAAGGTTTGCCGTCGACGTATGCCTGCCAACCCTTGTCGTAGTATATCTCCGAGAATACGGCCACTCCTGTGCCACCCTCCAAGGTGTAGTTGTAGCGCAGGTAGTTCGGACGATACTCCATAAGGGTGATAACTCCGTTGCCCTGAATCTCTGGTGTTGGAGCTCCCTTTTCAGCCACAGCGGTGGTTTTGAGGTCTACCTCGCCCAAAGCCTCCAACTCTTGCTCTGCACTCTCCACAATCTCGAGGTTGTCGACAAACCAAGCCGCACCGTTGCGCTCCGTGTTGAGCTGAACACCCTCCTTGGTGATGATGTACTTGGTGTTGAGCATATTCAATACGTTGATATCGAGCTTGTTGAGATAGCGATCTATCAAGTCCTGGTAACGTCCCATCTTTGCTCCGTGGTAACCGCCGATAGAGCGGTGAAAGCGAGATGTTGTGGCGTCGTTGAAAGGCGAAACGGTCAGATTAAATACTCGGTAGCCAGGCTCTTTGTCGGCCAAAATCTCACGGTCGGCACTTGTCGGGCGTACTCTAACCTCGTGCTTCGAGATAAAGCGCTTGTAAGGCACATAGCGCAGATTTACAGGGAGAATATCCACAACCACCAACACTGCTACGCCCGCCAAAACAGCCATCTTCCACTTCTCGGGGATGTAGAGCGCTCCGCAGAGGAGACCCGCAATCGCCACTACAAACAAGAGCGAACGTCCCGCATCGTCAGAGAGTATCGAAGCTCGCTCCACAGCCATAGCCTCGCCGATGGCGATACCCGCATCGTCGTTACCTAACATCTGGCGCATCATATCGACCGAATTCTCTACATTGAAGTCGAAAATAGACGAGCCCGCAACTGCGAAAACAAGACAGACTGCACCGACTATTCCGCCCGAAATGAGAATGGCTTTCAAGAGGAACTTCTTCTCCTCCCAACGCTTGTGGAGTTGCCACAAGGCGATACCCGCCAAGAGCGGTGCGCTCCACTCGACAATTACCAATGCGGTAGATACGGTACGGAACTTATTGTAGAGCGGTAAGTGTTTGAAGCAGAACTCGGTAAACCACATCGAGTGGTAGCCCCAAGCCATCAAAATTGCCAATATCGAGACCGCCAAAATCCACCAGCGATCACGGTTTTCGGCGAGCAAAAGTCCGAGCAGAGCGAGGAAGATAATCACCGCACCGAGATAGGTTGGGCCTGCGGTGTAAGGTTGCTCGCCCCAATAGGTCGGAAGGTATTGAGCATACTCGCTTGCGACGGCCTTGCTTGCGCCCAACGCCTCGAACGCTTCGGCAACCTCGCCATCCTCCGAGAATGTCTTTGCCGAGTCGCCACCCATAAGGTTTGGTATGAGCATATTCCAACTCTCCGCCTTGCCGTAGCTCCACGCCGTAGCGTAGTCAATATCTAAACCCTTGCTCTCGCTCTCTGTCGCAAGAACACTGCCACCTCGAGTGGTGTCGGCGGTGTGCTGCATTGTGTAGTAGAGAGGTGCAAAGTTTGCTCCGATAGCCAAAACGGCTGCACCAATCAACACAGCGGTGCGCTTTGCGAAGTCCGCATATCGCTTCTCCTTGATTGCGTAGACCGCCTCCGAGATGAAGAGCGCACCCGCAGCAAAGAGAAAGTAGTAGGTTATCTGCGGATGGTTTGCACCCACCTCCAACGTCGCAAAAAGTGCGGTCAAGGCACCTCCAAGCCATATATTTCGTCGCAAGGTGTAGTGAATAGCGCCCAACATTGCAGGGGCATACACCAACGCCCACATCTTCGTGATGTGTCCTGCGCCGATAATCAGGAAGAAGTAGGTCGAGAGACCGTACGCCAAGCCGACAATCAGACCTACCCACGCCGACATACCCATCAAAATCGCCATCACGAAGGCTGCCAACATCGCAAAAAAGACCATTGAGGCGGGCTCTGCAAAGATTGACTGCACCGCATCGACCGAGCGCTTGATAATCTGTGTCGGATATTTAATGTTAATCTGATAGGCGGGCATACCCGAGAACATCGCACCTGTCCACTTCGGATCCTCGTCGAAACGCTCACGGCACTCACGAATATCACGGCTCATACCGTCGAACTGCTGGATATCGCCCTGCGGTAGAATCTTACCCTCCAACTGCGGTTTGAAACCTATGACAGCAACCACTCCGAAGAGTAAAAGTGCCACCGCTACGGGTAACGATTTTTTCAAAATATTTTTGAGATTTTCCATACTTTACGCATAAATAACGCTCAAAGTTAGAAAAAATTTACAATTTTTGGGCAACTATCTCGAAAATTCACTATCTTTGTTCGAGTATAAGCGTTTTATGACTACGACTATAGACCAAATTCGTCGTCCGATAGAGGGCGAAATCGAGGAGTTTAATGCCTTTGTTCGCAAGAGCTTTAGCGAGAGCGAGGGCACGCTCATCGGCGATATGCTCGACTATGTGCTCTCGTCTCGAGGCAAGGGGTTGCGCCCCGTTGTTGTGATGTTGGCTGCAGGTGCTACATCGGCTACGGGCAACTTCGGTAAGCGCACGATGTTGGCTGCGATGTTGGTCGAGATGATTCACGTCGCTTCGCTTATCCACGACGACGTTATCGACGAGTCGAATCTCCGTCGAGGCAAAGCCTCGGTGAATGCCCGCTGGCAGTCTCGCAATGCGGTGCTTATTGGCGACTACATCCTCGCACGCAATATGAATATCGGCCTCCAGAGTGGTCAGTACGACCTCCTTTCGCACATTATCGGTGCTATGGCAACACTCTGTGAGGGCGAACTTATCCAGAGCGACCACGCCTCGAAGTTGGACACCTCTCGTGACCACTATTTCGATATTATCTACAAGAAGACAGCCTCGTTATTCTCGGTGAGTGCTTCGGTTGGAGCTTTGTCGGTGGGTGCTTCACGTGATAAGATTGAGGCTATGCGCCGCTTCGGCAAGATGCTCGGTATGGCGTTCCAGATTGTGGACGATATTCTCGACTTCGTGCCTAACAACAACACGGGCAAGCCTGCGGCGAACGACCTTCGTGAGCGCAAGATTACCTTGCCATTGATCGAGGTGTTGGAGCGAGTGAGCGAGGAGGAGAAGGCGGAGATTATGCGCCACCTGCCACTCTGCGCCGAGAGCGAGGAGTCGGTGGCATATATCCAGGCGAAGGTTGCCGAGTACGACGGAGTAGGGATTGCCCGCAAGACTGTTCAGGCCTACCTTGCACAGGCGATGTCGGCGCTCTCACGTTGTGAGGAGTCGGAGTATCGCAACTCGTTGCTTGCCTTGTGCGAGTATGTTGTCGAGCGAGACCGATAAGAGAAAAACTTTATATTTTTAACCTATAAAAAACTAAAAAAATTATGACACAAAAACAAAATTCGACGTTGCCGGCGATTATCGTGTGCATTTTGCTCTTCGGTATGATTTCGTTCGTGACAAACTTGGCTTCGCCAATGGGTAAAGTCCTCGAGTCTCAGTTCGAGGTTGCAGAGTGGATGGGTAAGCTCGGCGTATTCTGTAACTTTATTGCCTATGCAATTATGGGTATCCCTGCAGGTATCATCTTGCAGAAGAAGGGTTACAAGTTTACTGCTCTCACCGCTGTAGGTGTAGGTTTCATTGGTGTTGGTATCCAGACTATCGCTGGTCTTTTGGCTGGTAATGTAGCATTTGGTGTTTACCTCCTCGGTGCATTCGTTGCAGGTTTCTCGATGTGTATGCTCAACATTGTTGTTAACCCTATGTTGAACAAGTTGGCAGGCGGTGGTAACCGTGGTAACCAGCTCGTTCAGGTGGGTGGCTCGTTCAACTCGTTGATGGGTACTGCAACTATTATGCTTACAGGTCTCTTGCTTGGCGATATCGCAAAGGCACAGATTAGCCAGATTTTCCCATTGATGTTCACCGCTTTGGCAATCTTCGCTTTGGCATTCGTGGTAGTTCTCCTTACTAAGATTCCTGAGAACCCAGCAGTTGAGGCAAAGGTTGAGGAGAAGTCTCAGTATGGCCCAATGTCGTTCCGTCACTTCGTTCTCGGTGCAGTAGCTATCTTTATCTATGTAGGTGTTGAGGTAGGTATTCCAAACCTCTTGAACGACTGGTTGATCGATCCTAAGGCTATCGCACTCTCTACAGGTGTTGCAGGTATGGTTACAGGTACATATTGGTTGCTTATGCTCGTAGGTCGTCTTTTGGGTGCTGCACTCGGTGCAAAGGTTTCGGCTAAGGCTATGCTTGCTGCAGTTTCTGTATTGGGCTTGGGCTTCGTTGTAGGTGCAATCTTCTTGAATCCTGAGATCTTGGTTAAGATGCCTGTATTCGACGGAGCAAACGGCTTCACAATGGCTGAGGTGCCTATCAATGCTGCATTGCTCGTACTTTGCGGTCTCTGTACATCAGTAATGTGGGGCGGTATCTTCAACCTCGCAGTTGAGGGTCTCGGCAAGTACACTGAGAAGGGCGCAGGTATCTTTATGGCAATGGTTTGCGGTGGTGGTATTCTCCCACTCTTGCAGGGTGTTGTTGTTACCGCAACTAAGGGTAACTACCTCGCAAGCTACTGGGTAATCGTTGCAGGTCTTGCATTCCTCCTCTACTATGCATTGGTGGGTTCGAAGAATGTAAATAAGAACATCCCAACTGAGTAATTCTTGTGATAAGTCGCAATCTGCGGCACATCACTAAATAGTAAAGACCTTCGGGCTGTACGTCTTGTACTATCCCGAAGGTCTTCCTTTTGTGATGCACCACATCTCACAACTTCTGACAAGAATTAAAGTCCGTTCTGATTGGCTCTTTTCGAGCCGCTCTTCAATAGCCCGATTGCTCACATAGGTTTACTATGCTGCGCATCGGGCTTTTCGTTTGTCTCAAAAATAGCTCAATCATTGACGATTTTTGGCTCCTTGTGCGCCTGGCAACCATCTGCTTAAAATCAAAATTGTAATTCTTGTGATAAGTCGCAATCTCACAACTTCTGACAAGAATTGAGTTCGCAATAGGACTCGATGGGATTCGGGCGTTGCCCTTGATAGGACAATATAGGGCTATCCTATCAAATCCCATTTAATCCTATCAAGCACTATAGGTGCGTATCCTATCAAATCCTATAATACCCCAACCCCAAAAGCCAATAGCTAAAAGCAACAAAAAAGTCTGTCGTATTCGACAGACTTTTACTTTGTCCAACTCTTAAATGGATGCTTCGTGAGGAACGAGTTGTAGAAGCACTTTATGCCCGTCACCTCGTCGCCAATCCACGGTGGTAGGGCGACATCTTCGTTGCAGGCGGAGAGTTCCACCTCGGCAACAATTAGACCTTCGTTTTCGCCCTTAAACTCATCCACCTCGAAGGTGTGTCCCTCGTGCTCAACGATATGGCGCACCTTGTCAATCACGCCATTGCATCGGCCGAGCAGTCGCTCCGCCACGCCGAGAGGAATCTCACGCTCCCACTCGAAGCGGCTCAACCCTCCGTCACGGCTCTTACTCTTAAAAGTGAGTATACCTTTATCATCGCATATACGCACACGAGCGGTAACCTTGCGACTGCAGAGGTAGCCCTGTGCAATACGCATCGAACGGCTCACGCTCTCACGCCACGACTCGTCGGCGGTGAGATATTTGCGCTCTATCTCCTGCATACTATCGTGAAGCGACCTCCTTCGAGTCGTCGGCAATAACGCCCTTCGAGTCCAAAGCCCACATACCCTTCACTCGCAACACCTGCTCGATGATATCACGCACAGCGCCCTCGCCACCCTTGCGCTCCGAGATGTAGACTGCCGCCTGCAACACTTCGCTACAAGCGTCGGCTGGAGCTACGGGGATGCCCACATAGCGCAACACCTCCAAGTCGGGAATGTCGTCGCCCATATAGATTATGTTCTCACGCTTAACGCCCGTCTTTGCGATAAAGTCGTCGATAGCTGCAATCTTATCCATACAACCGAGATAGTAGTGCTCGATGTGGAGTCGTCCCATACGGCTCTCCAATGCCTTGCCAAAGCCGCCCGAGATAACACCTATATTGAAGCCGTGCGATGCGGCGTATGCCAACGCATAACCATCCTTGGCGTTGTACTTACGAATGAAATCGCCATCCGCCAACGGCATAATGCCACCGTCGGTCATCACGCCATCTACATCGAAGACGATAGCCTCGACATCGGCTAAAAGTTCTTTGAAGTTTTTGTTCTGTGCCATATATCTTCACTTATTTTGTCATAAATTTCTCTCTTTTGCACCTCGTCGGCCAACATCTTGCGGTGGCGTTCGAGTGTCTGGCTGTCGCCACGTCGGGCAGGGCCCGTCTGTGAGTGGGCAGGGTTCTTAGACTCGATAACCTTCTTTGCGGTCTCCTCAATCACGGGAGCCACGATGTCGAAAGGCAACCCCTCCTTTGCCAACACCTCGGCAGCATTGGCGTACATCGCATTTGCGAAGTTGCAGGCAAAGACGCCCGAGAGGTGAATAACTGCTCGGCGTGCCGTATCGGCTGGCAGAACATTCTCGGTCAGGGCGTGCGCCAACTCCTCGATAGTTTTCAAGGCGTGGTCGGTAGCACCCTCCAAGAAGATGTAACCCTTCGTAAAGTCGACCTTACGACCTGCGGTAAAGGTCTGGAAAGGGTAGACCACAGCACGATGGGTGTGGGGTGCGAGCGAATCGAGCGTGCAACACCCTGCGGTATGCGCCACAACTGCACCCTCGGGTATTGGCAACGACTTGGCAACCTCGGCCACAGCGTTGTCGCTTACCGAAATGAGGTACAAGTCAGCCTCCTTGAGCTCGCTTCCGCTCCACTCGGTCTGCGCCAACTCGGCAACCTTGCGACCACGCTCCTCGTTGCGGGCAAATATCTGCACAAGCTCCAAACCCTCAGCCTCGGCTACCGCCTGAGCCAACGACTCCGCCACATTTCCACTACCAACTATTACTATTTTCATATATTCAAACTTTTAGTCGGTTCTCTATTTGAACCCTAAATCGTTCCGATGGTCTCTTTTTGCACCTTACTTGCGTCGTAAATGCTCACATAGGCTAACTATGCTCCGCTTTTCGCCACTGCGTAACGCACAAAAATAGTCTCATCGCCTCCGATTTCCACATTTGGGGAATTAAAAATGAGTTTAAAAACTACTAATTTCTCTCGTCTAAAACTTTATCGCAATAAAGTTCTCTCCTATTCGGGTGAAGCACCACTTCTCCTTGCCACCCTCCGAACAGCGGTAACGCTTGCATATCTCGGCATTTGCCATCGGGAAATCTCGGCGGTAAATCTCCGCCTTTGCACCCTTGATTACTCGCTTAAACGCACTGTCAATATTGTATATTGCCTCCACCTCGAAGGTTCGTCCCAAGACACCTTCGGGCTTCTCGACAGAGAGTGCCACGCCATTGTTTGACCACACATCGCATTTGCCCTCGAATGCCACAGCCACCATTCGTGAGTGTTGCAGCGCCACATCGGGTAGGGTTATATAGCGATATTGCGAGAGGCCGCTTGGCTGTGCGCTCCATCTTGCCGAGTTGCGCTCCTCGATGCTCGACGAAAACTCGCCTATGCCCACCGCCACAGCTGTAAGGTGTGGTGCAGAGCCGTCGATATAGATATTCACCTCCTTCGCCTCGCCCCCGAGCGATACGGTCTCGACGGCGCAGTCGCCAAAGAGTCGGAATGCTTCGTCGACATCGAAGAGTGGCGAACATTTTATGCAAATCTTATCGGCAATGCGCTTCAGGGTAGGCATCAACGCCACTACGTTTGGCGAACACTCCTCCAGACGTACCAACTTCTCGCCCTTTGCACCTCGACGATCGGGGTCGGAAAAGCACCAATCGAAGTGGTCGGTACAGGTGGCGAGATACTCCTCGGCCGACGAGCAGACAACCTCGATATTCTCGGCACCGAGTCGTCGGAAGTTCTCACGAGCCACCTTTGCCACCATCTCGTTGCGCTCGAGGGTTACAACTCTCTTAAATCGCTTCGCCAGAGCGAGCGAATCGACACCTAAGCCGCACGTCAAGTCCAAGACGCTCTCGCCCTCGAGTTGCTTGCGCTCGGCGCACTCCTCGCTCGACGACTGCTCGTAGGCGAGGGTTGGAACTATCGCCTGAACGGCATAGTAGGATGGGAGCTTGGTGCGAGCCTTTTGCAGATTCTTGACCTGCGTAGCAACCACCGAGGCGTGAGCCACACGCTTGTCGAGGGCTATATCGGTCGGTTTGCGGTCGATATTAGCCTTGACAGCCTCGTAGCACTCCTCGCTACATAGTATTGCGAACTCCTCTGCGGTAAACATAGTGCAAAGATAGTGTTTTTACTCAATTTTTACCTCTTTTTTCTTGCGAGGTATCGAAAAAATCAGAATGGTAACCACTGCATACAGCGCATATATGCCCCACATCGCACCCTCCGAAATCGAGAAATCGAAGTGGCTGTATGGGAGCGATGCCGCCCACTCGACGATGCTGTTTTGCCACTCGGCAACACACTCGGCCACGATGCCCACAGGCGGAATGGCGAGTGCAACAACGCCCGCCAAGACGATGACGTTGGCAAGGAGCACAACTGCGGGGTTTATCAAAATGCCCACCGCCGAGAGCGTCGCAAAGCTGTGCGATACGAGTGGCATTGTGGAGAGGGTAGAGGCTAGGCCGACAAGCATAATGCCGAGCAAGATATTGACCGCCTTGAAGCGGGTGGCGCACAATCTGTAGAGGGGCATTGCCCACAGAATAATACCCGCTACGGCTATGAACGAGAGCTGGAACGAGATGTCGAACAGCAGATGTGAGTCGAGAGCCAACATTGCAAAGGCGGTTCCTGCGAGGATGTTTACGCTGACATACTCTCGCAACGATGAGAGCGAAAATTGGAGCAATGAGAACATTATAGCTGCCCTGACTGCGCTTGGCGACATACCGCAGAGCCATACGTAGAGCCAAATGAGCGTGATGGCGACCACCGACCGCACAACATTTCCGTGACGTAGCAACACCAACGGCAGAAGCAGCAAATTTATCAGCATAAAGGCGATACCAATATGCAAACCCGAAACCGCAAGCAGATGCGAAGCACCACTCGCCGAGTAGCTTTGTCGTAATGCCTCTCGGATTTCGCCCCTTTCGCCCGTGGTCATAGCCAGCACTACGGCTCGCCCGTCGCCCTCGCTCATTGCCCCTCGTAGCCGTCCTACCGCCCAATCGTGCAGGGTGTTACCCTCGGTTGGGATGTAGCTGTAGGTGGCACGATGATTTACAGTTATCGAACCGACAAAACCTCGGTGATGCATCAACTTCGCATACCTCTCTCGCTCGGCACGGAAAGGGCGAATCGGGGTTGTGATGTGGAGCCTATCGCCCGCCCTAAAGTGGATAAGCGAGTCGCCCCAGAGTGCAATCTTTCGCTCGACGAGTTCGGCCAATTCGCACTCCTCAATCTTCGCTTCGGCCGAGGTGTAACCCTTGCGATCGACCGAAGAACTCTCCACCCGAATCCCCATTTCGAGTGGGGTGTTGTAGGGAATTTCGCCCCTGAACGAGACAGAATGTATAAGCCCGCCCGTAGTCATCAGTGCAACTAGCAGAGCGAGGAGTTGCCAGCGCTTCTTAAGCAGAATAACGCCCGCAACCGAGATGATGCAGGTGGAAACCAAGAGCCACAGAGGAACGCTGTAGCCATCAACAACAAAGATACCCACGGCAAACGGTACGACTACCATCGCCATAGGTATCTTTGCGATACGATTTTTCAGATTTTCGGTTTGCCCTCTCATAGCTACTACAAAGATAACTATTTTGGGCAGAAATCTGCAATAAAAAGTTCCCAACCACGCCAAATTGTTGCCATATCGGCCTCCACGCCATTCTCCACCTCCGACATTGCCGCTACGACGGCGGTCATCACGCCTCGGTCGGTGGTCGAAATTGTCTCGTCGGGCGAGAGGTGAGTGGCGTAGGCTACACGTCGGATGTAGTTCTCGGTGTGGTTCTCAATAGGTGGTGCGTAGCGGTTAATCATCGAGTGCAGGGTGCGACAGTTGTGCTTCAGGGCGTAGGAGTGGAGCAACACAAACATCGCTCGATAGCCCCACTCCATACTCTCGAATTGGCGAAATGCCGAGTCGCTACTCTTTGCCCTCTCGCCCTTATAGCGCACTGAGCCGAGACGAATATTCCCTGGGTTGTTGTTGCGTAGGCCTCTACTCATCATCGTCATACTTGCCAATCTCCTTCTCGACCTTTCGTTTGACATAGGTGCGCAACCACTCGAAGAGCTTCGTGTCGCTCAATACCGAGGCATTCTCCAGAAACGACCACATCTCCACTCCGCAAATCGCCCCTGCCACGATGCGTGTGATGTTGAGCGTAATAAAGTCGAGAATGCAATATTCGATAAGCCAACTCATTGCTATAGAGAGTAGTACGAAGCCCGCCTTGCGGATGGTGCGCCACGCTTCGTGCGAGGAGAAGTACCACTTTTCGCCCCTGCGCTTCGCCTCGCAACGGGAGGCGAGTACCCCCGTTACGAAGTCGATGCAGACAAAGGTCAGGGCGCACAAAACTACGGGTTTTATGGGTGCAAAGAGGGCTGTTAGACCGAGCAACATAGCGTTAATACCTCTGTACAAAGCCTCCATCAATCGAACATTTTTGTAGGATGTCGCAGCTCGGCTTATACTCCGAGAACTCCGATGCGTGGTTTTTCAAATAGTTTGATAGTCGCTTCAAAAGCGATTGTCTGCGCCCTCGCAACGACTTCTGCAGAGACTCCATTGCCGTTTTGGTCGAGGAGTCGGCTCGCAACGAAGATGAGATTTGCAGACCTAACTGAGAGGTGCGGACATTGAGTGCGGGTTGAATCATCGTTCTTACTGCCATAGCGAGCGCAGGAGCGACAAAATCGTCGAGAAGCTCCCGATAAGAGCCTTCAACCATCGCCTTACACAACTCTGCGCCCACCACCGGCACAATGTAGCGAGATGTTGCTGATGCGATATCAGAATCGAGGATAACATCGGGCGAAAGGTACTCGCCTTCGCCGAAAGCCAACGAAATAACTTGTTCATTTGTGATAAGGTTTTTCATAGTTTAATCGATAGTTTTATTGCTGTTTTTGGATAGCTCGGCGAGGAACAACTGCTGTCGCTCGTCGCTCTCGTCGTACTCCAAGCCATCGGCCTTGCGGGCCTCCCAAACCCTCATATAGATAGGCTTTGAGCGTGTTGGAGGACGGTTGATAATCTCGAGCGAGGTGCAATCTATCTGCATAATCGAGCTGATGGCGTGGAGTATCGGCTCCAAGAGTTCGCTCTGCTCACCGAGAATTACGGTGTTGAGTGCCACCTCATATTCGTGGAGGATGCGCTCGGCGCTGAAGCCCGTCGAATAGTCCAAACCGCTCAACGAGCGAAACCACGAGTGCGCCACCACAATATCGCTCGTTGCCTGATCGTGCAACGCCTTCCAATCGCCATCGTTCTGCGACTCGAGCGGGATGAAGCGGGAGTTGTCGTCGGAGCTCTCGTCACGAATTATAAACATCACCTGTCCGGGCTTGCCTGCAAATCGTTGTTCGGCCATACGGGCAAGTCTCGATGCCTCCTCCTCGCTATCCACCGCATTGTCGATCATCATCACGCCCGAGAGTTGAAACGAGTTGTCCAAACGGGCGATGTTCCAGCGGTCGGTCTTGTAGGCGATAGCCGAGACATTCATACCGGCAATGTACTGCGGTACTCCGTAGTGGCGGAACATAGGCTCGTAGTCCTTGTAGTGAATTATCGAGCGCAACGAGCCATCCTTCTGCTTCTCGAATTTAGGGTAGAGAGGTAACGAAACAGCCTCGCTGGCACGGAAGTGCGACCAATTGTGGTGGAGGAGTACGTGTTGCGAATCTTTGGCTACACGACACTGCGTGGCATCCTGATGATAGAGCGAGATGAAGCTGTGGTTTTCGTCGGTCACCACCTCGAGGAAGGCGTTACCAAAGAGCGACTTGTCGAATGCCAATTTGTTAAGCACCTGTCGCAATGACTCGCCATCGCCATTTGCTCGCTTTACGATGTTGTCGAGCAATGGAATCGAAGCATCGTAGTTAAATCCCTTGCCCGAGATGTAGTCGGCCTTGTCGTTGATAATGCGACGATGTGCTGTCGAACGTCTCGAGAGCAATGCCAACGCCTCGGGAAGGTTGTTGTCCGAGCCCCATCGCCAGAACTCCTTGCTCTCGACCTTCGAGGCGGAGAGGGCGTAGAGCATATCGGCACTATTTTGCGTCGAGGTGCAAATTCTCTTTTTTGTCTTTGCGTTTTCCATATCGTAGATGTAAAAGGTTATAAAATTTTAGCCGAGAAGTCGGTGTCGTGCGATAGAAGTCGTAGCGTCACCAAAGGTGTCTCGTGTGGCGAGGTGCCCGACGAGGAGGTCGCAGAGTCGAGTCGCAGAGGTTGCTCGCAACCGAACTGAGCCGAGTAGCCAGCCAAGAGTCGAACTCCGCTACAGAGCGATACTACGGCTATAACACCCTCGAGGGATGCACGCTCGAGAAAGTGGTTGTCGAGCCACGCCACGCCGTCGCTCCTCTCGGCTACGAGGTGAAGCAGGTGCGATATGGTGGTTGTTCCGCACTCCGAGTGGGCGCTCTCCTCGTAGTAGGAGGCGTCGTCTAAAAGGGGCACTTCGAGGGGTGTGCCCGAGAGTTCAACTTCGCACCCATCACTCGAAAAGAGGGCTGTCGCCACCGCATCGGCAGGGTAGAGAGCCACGCTCTCCACCCCTCCAATCGATTTATAGTTTGAAGTTGTTCTCATTACAAGTTCACGCCTGCGTCAAAGATTTGAGCCGAAACGAGATCGTTGTGAACGATGGTTGTTGCAGCGAGGAATACTACACGCTGACGATTCTCCATCTCGTCGGGGTTGTACCACATACGAATCTCCTTCTCTGGCGAATCGGCGGTGTTCAACGCCAAGACGAGGTTGCGACGATCGGTAAGCACACAGAACGAGAAGGCACGAGTGAGACCATAATCTCCAATCGGAACAACCTCGAGCGGAATGCCGTGGTACGAGAGTGTCGGACGGCTGCCGTTTGCATCTACAACAGACGAAAGGAGACCGTTATCCTCGAGCCAGAAGAGGTATGAGTCGTAGATATCGTGGCTAACAAAGAAGGCCAACTTGCCCTCCGAAGCGAGGCTGTGCAACTCAGGTGAAGCATTTGTCCACGCATCTCGCAAGATGTCGGTAGCGTTCACGTCGGGTGCGGAATTGTGGATGCGGATTGTAGTTTCGGGATTGTTCTCCTCGGCGTAGTTGATAATCTGCGGAATGAAACCATTGAAACTCGAAAGGGCAGACATCTGGCCGGTCTCATCGCCAAACCACATTGTTGCATAGACGCTCTCGACGATAGCACGACGGAAGAGCTCGGTCTCGGCCTTCTCGAGGTCGGTGCCACTCAAGTCGCCGAGGTTGATATCTGCCGAGCAGGTCAACAAGTCGTAGACCGACGAGAAGTACGACTCCGCCGAGTATGAACTTTCGGCCTTGAGTTTCTTCAACTCCATATCCTTCTGCTCCCAGTATGCTGACGTGCCACCCTGCCATCCCGACGAGAAGTTTCGCAAGACATTAAAGCTGTGGCCGAATGTCGGAATCTTAGTTGGAAGAGGCATATTGTAGAGTACTCGGACACCCATACTCTCGGCATTCTTGCCACAGAACGAAGGGCGGAAAAAGAGGTTCTCAACCTCGTTTACATTGTAAGTTTTTGAATTCTGGATAATCATAGTTTTTCTTTTTTTAGGTTGTTGATTTTTAAGGTTAATAGGTTTACAACATTCTGTATTTCAGGTTGTTGATATCTTCGGCATAGGCCAAAGCATTGGGCGAAGGTGTGGTACCTTCGAGCGAAGGATCCTCACCTACTGCGGTTGTGCTCCTTAGGACGGAGCGTTGCCCCTCCTCGAGCGATATGGCCGAGGTGGCAGAGTGGATGTTCTCGGGCAGGTGCAAGATGTTGATGTCGGAGTCGGGCATCGCCTCTTTGTGACTTGCATTCGACGGCATAAGCCACTCCTTTACCTTTGCCCAGACGCCCTGCTTTTTGTTGATCTCCTCGCCCCCGATAATCGAGTCGGCAAGTCCCGCTTCGACTACCTCCTCGGGCGAGAGCCAGCGACCTCGACCTCCGTTTTCGGCCATTAGCGCCTCGAAGGAACCCTTCTCACGGCCGGAGCGCTGAGCATAGAGCGAAGCAATTCTCTCGTCGGTCTTCTTCAGAAGGTCTATTCTCTCGACCAGGTCGGCTGCATTACCCTCGACGAGACTACTTGATTGGTGTATCAGGTAGAGCGCCGATGAGGCTATCTCTCGATACCCCTTGCTTGCCGACTGTGCAATTATGGTAGCAGCCGAGGCGGTGTAGCCGTAACAGCGTGTGGTAATCTTCTTGCCGAGTGCGGTGAGCGTCTCGTAGATGAGCATTGCGTCGTTCACATCGCCTCCTGTCGAGCGGATGTTGACGATGATTTCGTCGGCCTCTACCGCCTTTATTCTGTCGATCTCCTCTCGGAATCGCTCGTAGGTGGCGACGCTGTGCGTGGAGCCAGCAAACTGCTCACTCTCCTCAATACCGATAGTTCCTTCGATGTCTATGGTGCAGACCGAGGCTTCGTTTGTGATTTTAATTTGTGTTTCCATTCTCTTTCTTCTCTTTTTTGTAGTAAACGGCACCTCTTGCCTTCTCGTAGGAACAGCCCAACTCTTTCGAGAGTTGCTCGATGGCTTTGGTTTTGCTCTCGCCCGCTCTGACTCGTCTGTCGACCTCGGCGCTGATGTAGAGACGTTCGAGGGCTCTCCTGTCGAGCAACCCCTCCTGCCACATACGTTCAACAGCATCGGAGAGTCTACTCTGTCCTACCTTGTTCAAGAGTGCAATTAGCAATTTGCGTTTGTTTTTCATTGGTTAAGGTTGTTAAGTTCTTGCTCAAAGGTGCATTCGACGATATTACTCTTAAGGTTCCAGCGCTTCGCCCCGACAAGGCGGAAAGGCTGACTCACTCCCTGAATATTAAAGCGAAAACGTGTTCGCAGAGATGGCTTCGTGCCATCGGCCGTAAAGAGTGAGGCTATTTCAGCCGTTGTGAGGCGTAGGTCGAGCGTTATCCTTCGGCACTCTCGCTGGCGGAGTAGCGACGGCAGGTGGTGGCGGTGCAACCCTTCGATGCCGTTGCGATCCTCGAAGCATAGGTTTATGCTCTCCTCGTCGATAAATGCAGCGTAGGGGTAGTTGCCGAGTCGGGCTGTCGAGCCCCACGTCTCGCCTTTGGGCAGGTTGCGCATACCCTTGTAGCAGACGATGCGAGGTGTAAAGGCGCTCTCGAAGTTTGCCTCCTCGCTGCCTCTGTCGCCCACCTGGATAATCGATGCCGAGGGTGCACTTCCGAGGATGTTCGAGGCGCTGAGTGTCGTGGCAAAGAGTTTGTTTCCGAGCGTCTTGGTCGAGTCGATAGTGCCGTAGAGAGGGTTGCGAAAACTCCATTTTCCGAGTGTGGTACCCTCCTCGGTGTTGAAACTGTGCGATGCGGCATCCGTGTCGAGGTAGGTCAACACCGTGTTCTGTGGCAGGTCTATTCCCGAGTCGACTATCCGCACACCACCCAGATAGTCGATGCGTGAACTCCAATCCACCTCCTCGCCATCGGCATAGAGCGACTCCAAAGGCTCGATGTGCACCTCCTTGCGTGCTCGGTCGGTGTAGAATGCAAGGTTGAACATCTCGCCGAGTGCGGTCAGAAGCTCTACCTGACGAATGCGTGGGGCAATATCCCCAAACTCAATCTTCGAGTTGTAGCCTGGCACCGAGGTGAAGTATGGTTGGAGCGACGTTCCGGTGCGAACTTTCAGTGTCATACCAGGGTCGGCGCCGCCAAACCAAAACTTGTCCAACACGAGACTCTCTCCTGCCGTTACCTCCTGTGGCGAGAGGCGAAAGTCCATCACCACATCGATAATTCCCGTATCCTCGACGTAGCCGTCGTATATTGCCCAATCTTTGATGTATGGCAACCATTCGCTTGTGTCGCTATCTCGGTAGTAGAGTGCTGGTGTTTTGATCTTTTTCTCTGGTGTTACCATTATCGATGAGCGTGACGACCAATCGTGTATCTTCACCGGTAGACCATTCGGGAGTGTTGCCTCAAGATAGTATTGGCGGTTATCGACGTGGTCAAAGACAAAGACTTTGTATTGGAAGTTGGTGTTGAGGTTGTCTCGGTTGTCCTTGCAGTTGTTGGCAAGTTCGATCTCTATTCGCTCGCCATTCAAACCCTCCACACAGTCGAAACCTCGAAGGCGTGTTCTCGAGAGAATCTTATACTCGGTGGAGTACTCGAGGTGGAGTAGGAAACCCGCCCTGACGGTCATTGGTGGCTCGAAACAGATATTGCCTGCGCTGTTAATTTTGAAGCTGTCGCCCTTGCAGAAGGTGTCGCTCATCTTTCGTCCCTTATCGTCGAGTGTATCGGGGTCTACAGTGTCGACGATAGGACCCACAGTGTGACAGGCAAATGCAGTCGAGGCGTATACACGACCCGCATAGTCGGCAGTATCGACACCCTCTTTGGCTCGGCGTGCGAAGAAGTCGCATCGCTCCTTCGCTAAGGTGTTGTTTGTTCGGGAGTAGTCGCCACTCATATAGAGCGAACGACCAAATTCGCTATCGAGGAAGTCGCTGTGGAGCGTATATCCCGACTTGGCAAACATCTCTCGCACCATTTCTCGAATTGAGACAAAGGGGTGGTAATCGTCGGTCAGCAAAATGCGCTCAACGGGTAGCACTGCCTCGAGCGAGAAGCGACGGTCGTAGTTGCCACGATAGATCGGCAGAAAGCGTACTCCGCCATCCCACTCCCACGATCGAGAAATCGTTGCGAGGTTTAGCTGTCCCGAAAAGGGGATATCCAAATCGGCCACAGAGCCATAAACAACCCGCTCTATCCACTCGGCACCGCCCTCTTTGATGCGGATGGTGTAGGAGGTGGCCACGCCATCCTCAAGTTTGGTATCGAGAAGGTAGGCCGTACCCTCGAAAATCTTTACTCCCTCCTTCTCGAGATAGGCGGTGTGGTGTTCGAGGTTGAAGCGTGCCGAGCTGTTTAGGTTGTGCGAAGCGTCGAATAGGGCGCTGTTAGCAGGTGTAGGGGGTAGTTCGAACTCGATTGTTCGTCCCCCTCTCGCCCCTTCGACATTCGTCAGGTTGGCGATGTCGAAACCGATGGGCAGGGAGTTCAGCTCGCCGATGTCGCACCTGTGCCCATCGATCCACAACTCTACCATAACACCTCCTTCTGCCACAGACAGATGTCAAGATGGAGGAACGAAGGCTCGCCAAAGAGATTGTATTCAACATTTGTTGTGGCGACCTCGACCAACTCGCCTGTGCCGTTATGCACCCACCACACCTTTGGCGACGAGATGATTTGAGCGAGAGCCTTGAGCGTAGCACGGGGCTCAAATCGTGAGCATAGCGAGGTTGTTTGCTTTCTCTTGTGGTGTGCCGAGCAGACTCCTCGGCTCGTCATTACGTTCTGCTTCTCGGTTGAGTGTTGTACCTTGTGCGATACGGGGAAGGAGTAGCGCTCAATTGCACCGCACTCGGAGATCCACGCCAGACGGGTGGAGGTTTTAAGGGGTGGGACTACCGTGTAGTGGAGATGGGCGAACACTTCATCCTCGGCGTAGAGTGCGACATCGAGCGAGTCGATGTCTGTGTCGAAATCTTCGAGAGAGATGATGAGTCTCGAAATCCCCACGGTCGGCAGATACTCTAAATGTAGGGTCTCGCCGGTGTTGGCGGTGAGCTTGGCAACGACGCTCTTGCCTGGCTCCGATGCGAAGAGCACCTCGTCGTTCTCCCCTTTGGCAAGTCGGCGCAGGTCGGGGAAGTTGGTGATAAGGGCTGGCGCAGAGCCGATTTCGTAGTTGTTTACCGATACTACCACCTCCTCCGATTCGACATTGTCGATGCGAATCTTGTAGCGGGCGACGGGCGCCTCGTCTAAGGTGGTGTGGCGAGAGTGTGCGGGTGAATAATTGCTAAACCGAGCGATGTAGGGCGCAATATTGAGGGTTGTCGAGGTTGTGTTGTAGAGTCGTAACTCCGCCACGACCTCCTCAGTATCGGCGTCGATAACCTCCACAACAATCTCCGCAGGGGTGTCGTTCTCGGTGTTGATGCCGAATATTATCCCCTCGTCGAGGGGTGTCAGGTTGTCGGATAGTTTGTTGATTCTCATAGCGTTTTAGTTTAGAAGATTGTTGTAACATAGGCCTCAGCTTCGATGGCGAGCGCTCCGTGGACGTCTATCGTTCCCGAGCAGGGTGAGATTGTGAGTTCGTCGACCACTGCCACACGCTCCGTTTCGGAGAGTGCGACAAAGAGGTTGAGCATCTCCTCCTCCATCTCGTTGAGCAGGTTGTTTCGCTCTGCAGGGGTGAGTTTTGCACCCAATTGAGCAAGTCTAAGGTTTACTTTGTAGGTTATACGTCCTCGTTTGCGCCCCTCGATAGAGTGAAATTCGGGCTGAGCAAGGAAGGCGGCAGGGTAGCGACATACGGCGGTTGGATAGTGCGCCTTGTCATCCTGTTGAAAATGGTAGCCAGACTGCGACACCAACCCCTCTATCGCACTGCACAAAAAAGCACGATTCATAGGTTGAAAAATGTTATTAAATGTGTTGATAATTTGTTTGCGACTGTCGAAAACTCTGCAGATGTTCCGATAAGTCAGCGATTTGGGTTGTTGATATGGTTTTTAACATTCGAGAACCGATGTTGAAAACCTTGTGTCGATTGACGTCGATTGACGGTGCAAATATATAATCTCGAAATAGCCCTTGTCAAGAGGTTTGCACCAAAATTTTTATCTTTTTTGTAGCTTTTTCTTGGCAATCGTCTAATAGTGAAATGATTGTAGCGATAAGAAAAAATCACTTTTTTCTAAAAAAAGTAGATAGAAAGGGGATAATCTGTACAAAATTTGATTATCTTTGCACAGATAAAAGCATCACAAAAGTATGGACGATGGCAGTAAACACAAAAATAATCGCCGTGTCGTATCTCAATACGATACCGTTCATCTATGGACTTCGACACCACGCTAATCTCGGTGTCGAACTACTGCTTGCACCCCCAGCCGATTGTTATCAGAAATTCCTAGATGGCGAAGCCGATGTTGCGCTTGTGCCTGCTGCGATGGTGCCGTCACTTGGCGATGCCGAGATTGTTACCGACTACTGCATTGGCGCCCTCGACAAGGTGCGTACCGTGGTGGTTGTGAGCAATACCCCTATCGACAAGGTGCGCCGAATCTATCTCGACGCCCATTCAAAAACTTCGGTACAGCTCTGCGGCTATCTCGCCAAGAAACTCTGGCATATCGAGCCTGAGTGGGTTTCGTTGGCTGATTATGAGCAACTTAACCACGCCGAGGAGGGCGATGCGTTCTTGCTCATTGGCGACAAGGTGTTCGACAACGAGAGCAAATTCGCCTACAGCTACGACCTCGCCGAGGAGTGGCACAAGGCTACGAAGTTGCCATTTACATTTGCCGTGTGGGTGGCACGCAAGGGGTTGTCGTACGACGTGCGTGACGAGTTGCAGGCGGCGTTCACCTTTGGTGTGGAGCACATCTATGAGGCTATCCTCGAGAGCGACTACGCCGATAGAGAGTACGCCTACGAATATCTCACTCGCAATATCGACTTTTTGTTCGACATACAAAAACACAATGCCCTTAAAAAATTCTGGGACTACGGCCTGAAGGTTTCCCCGAAGGTCAATCCCGGTTGAAGGTAATCTGTTGTGTTCGGGCTCTTGATAAAACTTCTACCGAACACGCCCTACAATCAAAAAAATCGAAGTTAAACCTATGAGACCGACGGTCTCTTAAAATGGAAAAGAGATGATTACTGTCTACTTGAAGCAATACAACAAGATTATCCGCAATGCCGACACCGAACTCTTGGACGATTTCGGCTTTGACGATATTCTCTGGATCGATATGGTGCAGCCTACAATCAAGGAGCAAAAGGCTGTCGAAAACTTTATGGAGATAAGTCTCCAAACCAAACAGCAGGTCGAGGAGATTGAGTCAACCTCAAAGTATTCTGAGACCGAGAATGCTATTATCTCGAACTCGAACTTCTTCGTTCCAACGGGCGATAGCTTCGAGGTTGAGCCTGTGTCGTTTATCCTCTCGAACGAGGGTGTGCTCGTGTCGGTGCGTCAGGCCGATATGCGTACCTTCCGTGAGGCGGAGAAGCGCTTGCAGATGAACTATCGCAGTTTCTCGACTGGTTATCACATCCTTATCTCGTTGCTCGAGGTGCGTATCGACTTCGATGCCGACCTCGTCGAGATGGTAGGTCGCCAAGTTTCGGCGCTCTCGAAGGGTATCAACAAGGAGGACTCTATCGACAAGGCTGTGATCCATCGCATCAACACCTTGCAGGAGCGTACGATGATCTTGCGTGAGAATATCTTCGACCGCCAGCGTATCCTCTCGGGTATCTTGCGAAGCGAGCGATTCCCTAACGATATCTATCCACGCCTTCAGTTGATGATTAAGGACGTAAACTCGTTGATTTCGCACACCGACTTCTCGTTCCAGCGTCTCGACTATATCCAGGACTCGGCGCTCGGCCTTATCAACATCGAGCAGAACGAGGTTGTGAAGATCTTCTCGGTGGCAGCTGTGGTCTTTATGCCTGCGACATTGGTTGCGAGTGTCTATGGTATGAACTTCAAGTTTATGCCCGAGCTGGAGTGGGTTTGGGAGGTCAATGGCTGGACAATTCCTGTCGGCTACCTCTTCGCTATCGGCTTGATGATTCTCGCATCGGGACTTACGATGGGGTACTTCCGCTACAAGAAGTGGCTGTAAAACGGAGAGCGGAAAAGTAGTGAATGGCGTCACGCCTACGGCGCAAAAAAAGAGAGTAATTAGTAGAGAGTAGTTTGCTACTCGCCGTAAAAAACTACTAACTACTAATTACTAATTACTAATTACTAACTACTAACTACTAACTACTAACTACTAACTACTCACTTTACTAAAAGAAAAGCGGAGCCCGAAGGCCCCGCAATTTCTTTTAGTAAATCAACTCATCGTTCTCCGAGCCGAAGCCAGGGAGTGTGGCGCCTGTGCCACCGATGATTGGTTCGCTTACGTTGTAGCCACGCTCGGCTACAACCTCGAAAACATTTACCTCAGGAGCAGAATAGCTCAAAATATTCTTTTTCATAGTCATTTCCTTTTTTACAATTCTACAATCCTGTTAATTACAATGCTGCTGGTGCTACTGCAGGGTTAGCCGACTCGTAAGTACAGTTGTCGCAGTTGTTTGCGTTAGCCTCTGCCCAATTACCACCATAGATCTTTGTCCAGAATGGAGCGAAGCCATCGATTACGACAACGTTACCACCTGCATCCTCCTCCTGGAACAACGATGGAGAGATTGTAATCCAGTCTGGCTGACCGTTCTTCTCTACAAGAGCATAGCGGCCACCTACCTTACACTTGTCAACCAATGCAGCAGTAGCGCTACGGTGTACACCGACAATCATACCGACACCTGCCTTACCCAACTCCTCAACCAAGCCGATAGCTGCAACGTCGCAGTCAGCTGCTGCGTTCGAAATAAGTGCTGTAGTGTTACCAACAACACCACCAACATAAGCAACAGTTCCCAAGCTAGCACCATCGTTAGTACGAACATAAACGTCACCGGTATTTACCATAGCTGCGCTCTGTGCTACGCTTGTAGTACCAAGACAGCCACCAACATAAAAGCATTCTCCACCCTTACCGATCTTGTTCGAAGTTGCATCGTAGTTGGTTACAGTACCTGTATTCTTCAAAGTTGTAATTGAGGTAATAGTCTTCGATATTTTACCTGCAAAACCTCCGACACCCGCAGTCTTTGTGGTTGTTCCGAGGAACTTAATATTACCGCTATTGGTACAGCCTTCACCAACTGTTGTAATCTCGCCGTCAATAACAGCAGCCAAACCACCGAGATATACATCAGCCTTACTAGAACCCTCGAACACGATATCACCGCTATTGGTACAATTCTCGAACGAGCCACCCGACAATGTACGGCCAATACCACCAATCTGCAATGAAGTAGCCAAATCCTTAACATTAGCCTTTATCGTACCGGTATTGTGAACATTCTTAAGATTTTTGCTTGGAACATATGCCGCACCCGAGATAAATACATTCTTATAGTTCTGACCTGTGAAGGTGATATTTCCGCTATTTGTGAAGTTCTTGTGAGCATAGTTACTTGTCCAACCAAGACCACAAATATAGTAAGCACCCTTATTAGCATCATTTGTCGAGCTTGCCGATACTGTAATATCACCGGTATTTGAACACTGGTCAACAGCACAGCTCAATGAAGAGCCAATACCGCAGAAACCTGTATTCTTAAGAATAGTACCTGCAACAGTAATATCGCCGTGGTTATGATTCTTAGTAAATGATGTTGGCTTTGCATATCCTACAACACCTCCAATGTGTGCTTGGACAACTGTTGTATTGATATTGAGTGCACCATTGTTATCACACAAAGTCAATGAACCAGCATCGTGCTTACCTACAATACCACCAAAATAGAGATATGAAGTAATTTCTGTCTCCACTCCCTTATTATCGTAGGTCCAAGCAGTATTTACAGTTCCATTCAATGTTATAACACCGTTGTTGTCGCAATTCTCAAATACAACATTTGTAGCACCACCAACAATACCACCAAGGGTTAAACTGCTACCACCTGTCAATGCATAATTTGTAGAAATGGTAATATCGCCGTGATTAACACAATCTTTCAATGTGATGACAGAAGAGCTTGTCGCCGAACGACCAATAATACTACCAATGTAAGGAGTACCGTTTCCACCTGTCGCCTTTGCAGCAGTAAGCTTTCCATAGTTAACGATATTGGCAGCTGTAGAGTTAGCCTTATTGTCATTTCCCCACCAAGTACCGATAACAACAGCAACATAAGGATAGCTAATCGACGCCTTATAAGCAAGCGATCCGTAGTTTGTAATACCATTGACGTTGATATTCTTACAAGCACCAATAACAGCAGCGGCACCAACACAAGATTGAGCCAAATCGAAGGTTGCATTACCGTAAGTGGTGTCACCCTCCTTACCATTTGTGATGTTGGTAAAATCAACAAATTGTGCAAGACCTACAAAGGCAGCCATTGCCGGCTGAACATTGGTAATAGACTTAACCTTAGAGTGAACAGAGCCCAAGTTTGTACAGTTAGAAATTACAATGTGCTTAGAAGATGTACCCTGAGCGTATCCAACCATTGCTGCAAAAGGATTATAGACCTTAGTGTCGCACGATGCAGCATACTTAGTGATTGTAACATTGATGCTGTTGGTAGAATTTGTGAGGGTTGATGCGCCAGTCAAAGCACCAATCATACCACCCACTCCTTGCGATGTGTTCTTTGCACCTACAATCGCTGTAGCGCAAGTGTAAGTAAGCGCACCATCAGCCGAACAGTTCGAGATAGTTGTATTTACAGCATCGCAAACGAGCGAACCTACGTGCAAACGAGCAGTCTCGGTGATGTTTACGCCTGTGAGCTTCACGTTCTTGAGAGTTGCACCGTCAACAGCCTCGAACAAAGGAGCTGTCAAACCGCTGATTGCATAGCCCTCTGCGCTACCACCATCGAAGGTGATTGCAGGGAAGTTTACGATTGGAGCCCAGTTAGCAATCTTCGACATATCGATATTGCCAGCAACCTTAACCGAAGTAACCTCTGTCAACATACCGTTCTCAGCCCAAGTAGAGAGCTGCTTCATATCAGCCTCGTTGGTGATGATAAGCTCACCCTGTGGTGCTGTAGCTACACTAGGAACGTAGATGAACTCGCCGAACTCCTTAACAACGCCAACCTTTACAGGCTTGCTCTCGCTGTTAAACTTAACAACCATCGACTCGCCCTCGGTCGAAGTGATTACGATGTTGTAGAGACCGTGCTCGCCTGCAGGAACTGCTACGTAGATTGGAGTAGCCTCTGCGCCGAGTGCCAAGCCCTCACCGAAAGTTACGGTTACGGTGTTCGAAGCGTCAGCGTGTGCTGTCAACTCGCCAGTCTGGCAGTTAACGTCGAAGTTACCTGCGATAGGCTTCTCAGCAGTGATAACGATGCTCGACAATGTCTTCTCGCCCTTGATAGCGAAACGAAGAACACCTGTGAGGTGGTTGAGCTGCAATGGCTGCTCTGCCTCGCCCTCTGCTGCTGCTGCGTAGCCGTACATTGGAGCTGCGCCTGCTGCGAAAGTACCCTCGGTGTACACCTGAGTAGCCAAGAAGGTTACAGGGTACAAGCCCTCAGCTGCGGTTACGCCCTCAGCTGGTGCAGGGTAAACTGCGTTGAATGGACGAACAACCTCGCCGTTGAAGGTGAACGATGCCGAAGCCTGACCGTCGAAGCTCTCCGCCAATGGCTGTGATGCCACGCCGTTAACTGCGATAGCGTCGCCAGCGCTCCAGTAGAGCGGATACTTACCCTCAGCATCCTTGTCTCCGAGCTGGGTCTTCGACTCCTCCAACGAAACGGTAATCTCGGTAGTTGCCGCATTACCAACCTCGATTGTTGGATCCTCGATTGTGCCTGTTACGCAAGAGAATGCGAACATTCCCGCCACAACCGCAAAGAAAATTTTTGTCAAATTTTTCATTGTTTTTTGGTTTTAGTTAATAATAAAGTTTGTATGTTTTGATTTTAATCGTCTAATTATCAGTGTTTTACCCCCCCCCCGAAGCGGTGTATAAGGGGGTTTTGGCGCACATCTTTATGCCATAATTTCAGACAAAGGTACTAAAAAATTTCCTTTTTTTAATAAAAAAAGAAAAAAGTTTTTTGGGGAGAGATCGAAGCAAGGGTGTTAAGGGAAAGATAACTAAAAGAAAAAAGCGAACGGCTAAAAGCAAAAAAAAGGAACCGACATTGTCGATTCCTTTCGTTCAGTATCGTTCAGGCGATTACTCCTGCTCCTGACGGTGCAACTGCTCTACATAGATAGCGTGAGCCATCTTGTCTCGCTTTGCAATCGAAGGCTTTGTGAAGTACTGACGAGCACGGAGCTCCTTCAAAACACCTGTACGCTCGTACTTACGCTTAAACTTTTTGAGGGCACGCTCGATGTTCTCGCCCTCCTTAACTGGCATAATAATCATAATATTTTCTCTTTCTTTTGTTGTTTGTATTCTGTTTGCTTTTTGGCTGATGTTTAGCGCCTTACAGCCATTGGCGTTTTCCGAAATTTTAGCTAATCGAACTCCTGTGGTGTAGTACCAAAAAGAAGATAGGGTGCAATGGCTTTCGCCTGCTCCTCGGTGAATATGTCGTCACTCTGCATCTCCTCGATACTATTCCAACCTCCTTTCGATTCCCTTGTTTCTAAAATTAGTTTTGCTGCCCTTCGAGACATATATGGATGATGCTCGAATTCATAAGCGGGTGCAAAGTTAATATCTATTTTTGAAATTTTGCAACTATCGCAATAAATTTGTTCAGAAATTCGCAGAAAATTCTCCTCTGTAACGCATTTTAGCTCTGCAATTTGCTCTTTTCGGGCAAAACCGCCCAATAATTTGCGATATTCCATCACGGCAACCACCGTTTTTTCGCCAATTCCTCGCACCTTGCGAAGCGTTGCCGAGTCGGCAGAGTTTATCTCGACGAGCCCCTCGTATGGGTTGCGCACGCTCAAAATCACGAAGTGGGTGAGCGAATCGGCCATCTCCTCGCTCACGGCGTAGCAGTCTCGCAACTCGTTCATCGAGAAGATGCCCTTGCCACGATTACGGTACTCGATAAGTGCCTCGGCCTGACGTGTCGAGAAGCCTATAAGTCGAAGATAGTCAACGCCTACCGTATCAATCGCAAACGGCTCGAATGGGCGTGGCGAAAAGCGTGATTTACGACGGTTTTCGAGGGTGTCTCTTTTGCTCGTTTTGGGTGCTGTGGCGAACTCCTTACCAATCTTTATATACGGGCGCACACGTGCGAACATCGAGTCGCTCACGCCATAGCATAGCGCCAACTCCTCGGCTATGCCGAAGATCTTGCCTGCGGTGCGATACTTCACAATGCCCACGGCGGTGCGCTTGTCGAAGCCGAGCAAGACGAGTTCGTCGTAAGTTACGGTATTGGGGTCGAATTCGAAGAGAGTATCACGCACCTCGGTGGCGGTGGCTTGTCCCCTTTCGGCAAGTGTTACCCCTTTGCGGGGTTGAGCCAAATAGAGAGCAAGGGCGACAATCACAACAATTATCACCACATAAATTATGCCTCGTATGTTCTGTTTGCTGAACATCGCTTATTCGTGCCACTCGGCACCCTCGGAGAGTTTGAGTGTGGCGTAGTATTGCGATGGCGACGGGATAGCCTCGCCAATGCCATACTCTGCCCAACGGCTATCCACAAGGTCGATTGTCGCCTTGTCGGAGGTTACCACATTCGGCCAGCGAGATGGGTTTTCGTCGTTTGCACCCGGGCGTTTTGCTCGGGCGTCGATGATGAGTGTCGAGCCGTGGAGAGCAATATCTCGTGTAGGCTCGGTATTGGCTGCGCCCAACCACAAAAGATCGTTTGCGCTCATCTTCTCGGCACGACGGTCGAATATCGCCACGAAGTTGCAGTTTGAAGCCTTTGTAATCGCTTTGACGTCGATTTCGAGGTCGTTATCGGCAAAGAGCAGGAGCGTGCTCCACTTCTCGAGCAGGGTGGTGTTCGCCACAACGCCCTTCGGTAATGTCTCGCTGTCGAATACGATTTTATCCTCTCGCTCTGCGACGGTGGTCAAATCGAGTGCAATTTTTCCGCCATATCCGCACGTTGCCGTAGCGTGATCCAAGACATCGTAGATGCCCTCGCTACGAATCAACGACTTTCGCATATCGCAGTTGCGCATCAGCCACGCCATCTCCTCCTCCGAGCGGATATTGGTCGAGGCGGGCGTGAGAAGCAGATATTTGTTGAACATCATCTGTCCTGCGCCCCACAAGCCGAGTGCCACCTTCGAGGCTTGACGCTCGTAGAGCTGGCGCATCGAGATAATCGTAATATTGTGCTGCGTACCCGCCGATGGCATAAACATATCCTCGACCTCGGGCTGCATCACAAGACGAATTGGCGCAAGGAAAATACGCTCGGTAGCCATTGCGATGTAGGCATCCTCCTGTGGAGGTACACCCACGATTGTCGCAGGGTAGATAGCATCTTTGCGGTGGGTTATGGCCGTTACGTGGAATTTAGGGTAGTAGTCCTTGAGCGAGTAGAAACCTGTGTGGTCGCCAAAGTCACCCTCGAGAACCTTCTCCTCCGCAGTATCGACATAGCCCTCAATCACAAAGTCGCAATCTTCGGGCACATAGATGTCGTTGGTTATACACTTTACGAGTTTTACCGCCTTACCTCGCAACAAACCCGCCAAGAGGTACTCGTCGATACCGTCTGGTAGTGGCGCAGTTGCCGAGTAGGCGTATACGGGGTCGCCGCCTATCGCTACCGATACGGGCATCTTCTCACCTCGGGCTTTGTAACCCTCGTAGTGGCGAGCTCCCGTCTTGTGGCGGTGCCAATGCATTCCCGTTGTGTGGTCGTCAAACACCTGCATACGGTACATTCCCACATTGCGAAGGCCTCGCTCGGGGTCTACGGTATGCACCATCGGAAGAGTTACAAATCGTCCTCCGTCGTGTGGCCAACATTTCAGAATTGGGAGTAGCGACAAATTGGCGTCGTCGCCTGTGAGTACCACCTGCTGACACGCTCCACGCCCCTTCTTCTTGCGTGGAAACCACTGCGACGCCTCGCCCAAAAGCGGAAGAAGTCGCAATTTGTCGGCAAGGTTCTCCTTTGGAGAGGTTACGGTGTTTACAAGGTCGTTCAATCGCTCCGAGATATCGCCGAGTTGCTCGACGCCGAGTGCCATAGCCATTCGACGCTCCGAGCCGTAGAGGTTTGTCAATACGGGAAAAACCTTGTCGGTATTCTCGAATAGGAGAGCCTTGCCACCACCCTCGGTCTTGACCATTCGGTCGGTGATTTCGGCAATCTCCAACTCCGACGAGACGGGGGAACTGATACGAATCAATTCCCCAGCTCCCTCTAACTTTTCAACGAAATCTTTCAGCGATTTATACATAAATACCCTAATTGCTTTTGGGGAAATTTTTTATTTCAGCTCAGCCTTCGCAGCTGCCAAACGCTCCTCGAACATCTTCTTCTCCTTGCCCATAGCCAAGAAGCAGATTACGGTAGCGATAACGCTTGCGCCGAAGAAGCCGATAAATGTCAAGTCCCAACCATTCGAGCCGCTCTCAACGATACGACCGAAGATGATCTTCGAGAGCAACGCATCACCAATCAAGTAACCGAGCAAGCCCATAAAGCCCGCTGCAGTACCTGCTGCGTTCTTCGGAACGATAGCGATAGCCTGAATTGAGATCATTGCCACAGGGCCATATACTGCGAAGCCTGTTACTGCGAGAGCAACCTTCACTACGTCGATATACTCCATACCTACAAGGCCGGCGATAGTCGCAGCCTGCCAATAGATGAATGCGCCGACGGCAGTAACTGCCATACAGAGAACATTCACCGGTGCACAACGACCCTGGAAGAACTTCGACGAGAGCCAACCCGCAATCAAAGTACCAGGAATAGCAGCAATCATATGGTATGCGTAGAGATCCTTGCTCTCCGACTTAGCAATGTCGTGAACATCCTGCAAGTAGATAGGCAACCAGTCCGAAATACCGTTACGTACCAAGTATACGAGCACGTTTGCAAAGCCGATAAGCCACAACATCTTATTTTTGAGGATGTAGTCCACGAACAAGGTCTTGAAAGGAATCTTCTCCTCCTCGCCCTTCTTTGCCTTAGCACCCGAGAAGTCGTTGCGATACTTGTCGATTGGTGGCAAACCGCACGACTCAGGAGTATCACGGATAAACCACCAGCACAATGCTGCTACTGCGAGAGCGAAGATCGAAGGCACGATAAATGCCTCACGCCATCCCGCCTCGGCTGAGTCAAGACCAAAGGCAACGAGGAGTGTGCCTCCACCGATGGTTGCCAACAACGCCAAACCCGAACTACCGATATTGTGTGCTGTGTTCCAAATAGACATCTTAAACGAACGCTCGTTAGTCGAGAACCACTGCGACATTACACGACCGCACGGAGGCCAGCCCATACCCGAGAACCAACCTGTCAAGCAGGTCAAAACAAAGAGAATAGCGGTTGTTGCGCCGAACTCCTTAGGGTAAGGAATAACACCTGCAATAATCATTACGATTGCCGAGATGATAAGGCCGATGGTCATAAACTTACGAGCATCGGAACGGTCCGAAAGACCACCCATCAAGAACTTACTAACTGCGTAAGCGATAGGCATACCTGCCATAGCGTCACCCAAGCCCACCTTGTCGATGTAGCCGAGCTCAACCATATCCGCACCTGCAAACGAGAGGTTCTTGCGCACGAGATAGTAGGCTGCATAGCCCAAGTAGATACCGATAAAGACCTTCCAACGCATTGCGGTGTACTCCTTCTTTACCTTTTCTGCTGGCAACGCCTCCTTATGCTTCGGAGGCGCCAAAAAGTCTAAAAATGCCATAATAGTTTATAGTTTTGAGTTATAATTTTATGTCGTAAATCTGTATCACGCCGACAAGGCTGTTGCTGTCGTCAACCACAAGCAACGAATTGACCTTGTGCTGTGTCATCTGTCGCTCCGCCTCGATAAGTTTGCTCTCGGGGCTGATACACTTCGGCTCTCGGGTAGCGATATCCATCGGACGAATATCGAAGAATGCCGACTGGCGGTTCTCCATTGCTCGGCGGATATCACCGTCGGTGATGATACCGAGAATTTCGCTCTCTCGTTGCACTACGATAAGCCCCAAACCGCCACGTGATATGGCGTGAATCATCTCGGCTGCGGTCGCCTCCTCCGAAACTACGGGGAGGTCGTGGTTGCGCATCACTTGACCAACGGTCATAAGTAGGCGTCGTCCCAAACTGCCACCTGGGTGCAGACGTGCAAAGTCCTGAGCCGAGAAGTTGCGAATCTTCATCAAGGCACAAGCCAACGCATCGCCCAAGGCGAGCTGTGCAGCGGTCGAAGAGGTTGGTGCGAGGTGTAGAATGCACGCCTCACGCTCAACCTTCGTGTCGAGTGTAATATCGGAGTTCTTCGCCAATGCCGACTCGGTATTGCCCGTTACGGCGATTAGCTTATTCTTGTTTTCGTGGATGAAAGGCACAATCTTCAGCACCTCGTCGGTCTCGCCTGAGTAGGAGAGTGCCACGATGATATCCTCCTTCGAAATCATACCGAGGTCGCCGTGAAACGCCTCGCTCGGATCGAGGAAGAAACTCGGAGTGCCCGTACTTGCCAAGGTTGCAGCAACCTTCTTCGCCACAAGTCCCGACTTGCCGATACCCGTAAGGATAACCTTGCCCCTGCACGCCAATATCGCCTCGACGGCAGCTACAAACTCGCCGTTGAGGTGCTCCTTGATATGCAGAATAGCCTCGGCCTCGGTCTGCAACACATCGCAAGCGGTTGCAAGAATTGTATCTCTGTCCACCTGATTCATCGCCTACAAAAGTGATTTAATAACGCCCTCCAAATCGGAGAGGTGTAACATATTTGGGCCGTCGCTCTTGGCTGTGTCGGGCGTTGGGTGTACCTCGAAGAAGTAACCATTTGCTCCGAATGCCTTTGCCGCCTGAGCCATAGACGGCACGAACTTGCGGTCTCCACCCGTAGTACCATTCGCACTGCTTGGGCGTTGTACCGAGTGGGTACAGTCCATTATTACACGAGGAGCGAAGTCGAGCATATCCGCAATGTTGCGGAAATCGACTACAAGGTTGTTGTAGCCAAACGAGTTGCCTCGCTCGGTGAGCCACACCTCCTCAGCACCCGCCTCCATAGCCTTCTGGTATGGGTAGCGCATATCCTCGCCCGAGAGGAACTGTCCCTTCTTGATATTTACCACCTTGCCTGTCTTGGCTGCCGCTACGATAAGGTCGGTCTGACGGCAGAGGAATGCTGGAATCTGCAACACATCTACCACCTCGCCTACAGCCTCGGCCTGCCACGTCTCGTGAATGTCGGTGAGCAGTCGCAAACCCCACTTCGAACGTATGTCGCTGAGCATCTGCAAACCCCTCTCCACGCCTACGCCACGGTAGGAGTGCAACGAGGTGCGATTAGCCTTGTCGAACGACGCCTTGAAGATAATTTCGGTGCCGAGTGCGGCGTTTATCTCGCACAACTTCTCCGCCACCGAGTCGAGCAACTCGGCAGATTCGATAACGCAAGGGCCAGCAATAAATATCGGTTTCATATCTCTATCTTTGTGAACGGAGGAATATCTCCGCTCGCTCTAAATCTTCGGGTGTGTCGATACCGATAGTCTCGATATCGGTTACGCCAACTTTAATCTTGTAGCCACTCTCCAACCAGCGCAACTGCTCGAGCGACTCCGCCTTCTCGAGTGGCGTCTGCTCCAATGCAGTAACCTCGTTGAGCACCTTCGCACGAAAGGCGTATATGCCGATGTGCTTGTAGAAGGTGTGGTGCTTCAACCATTCGCTACGCTCCACGCCACGAAGGTAGGGTATCACCGAGCGAGAGAAGTATATCGCTTCGCCCTGCTCGTTTATAACCACCTTTGGCGAGTTTGGGTTTTCGAGTGCATCGATGCCACTCTCTGTCGAAAAGGGTTTTATAAGGGTAGCGATATCGACCTTCTCGCTGTCGAAACAGCCGATGAGTGCCTCAATCTGCTCGGGAGCGACAAATGGCTCGTCGCCCTGAACGTTTATGATGATATCGGCCTCGTAGCCCGCCTTCTCGTACGCCTCGGCGCAACGGTCGGTGCCACTCTTGTGGTTGGGCGATGTCATCACCACCTCGCCACCAAACGAAATTACCGTATCGTAGATGCGCTCGTCGTCGGTCGCAACAATTACTCGCTCGACCACCTTCGATACCTGTTCGTACACTCGTTGCACAATCGGTTTACCACCCAATAAAGCGAGCGGCTTTGCGGGGAAGCGAGTGCTTGCGTAGCGAGCAGGTATGATGGCAAGAGCTTTCATCTATCTCTACTTTTCGAGTGCAAGAGCCAATACCTGCTCGTTGGTGCGAACATAGTGGAAGGTCAAGCCATCGATGTACTCCTTTGTAATCTCCTCTACATCCTTGAGGTTCTCCTCTGGAAGAAGGATTGTGTGGATGCCAGCACGCTTAGCTGCCAAAATCTTCTCCTTCACACCGCCGATAGGCAATACACGACCACGCAACGAGGTCTCACCCGTCATTGCGATGCGCTCTTTAATCTTGCGACCTGTGTAGGTCGAAACAATCGAGGTTATCATAGTGATACCTGCCGAAGGACCATCCTTTGGTACTGCACCCTCTGGTACGTGGATGTTGAGGTCGTTCTTCTCGAAGAGCTTAGGGTTGATGCCTAACTCCTTGTAGTGCGCCATAACCCACTCGTGGGCGATAGTCGCCGACTCCTTCATCACGTCGCCCAAGTTGCCCGTAAGCGAAAGTTTACCCTTGCCTGGAGTGAGGATGCTCTCCACATAGAGGATGTCGCCACCCACCTGTGTCCAAGCCAAGCCTGTAACTACGCCTACCATATCCTTAATCTCGTACTCGTCGTTGCGATACTTCGGTTTGCCGAGTACCTTCTCAACCTGCTCGGCCGAGAACGAAGGTGAGAACTCCTCCTCGAAGGCAATCTCCTTAGCACGTGAACGTGCCAACTTAGCCAAGTGCTTATCCAATGAGCGGACACCCGACTCACGAGTGTAGTCCGAGATAATCTTCTCGACGATATTGCGCTCGACAACCATCTGCTCCTCCTTTAAACCGTGAGCCTCGCACTGCTTGCGAATGAGGTGCTTCTCGGCAATCTCAATCTTATCCTCGAGGATGTAACCAGGGATATTTATCAACTCCATACGGTCACGGAGTGCAGGGTTTACTGCGCCGATGTCGTTAGCCGTAGCGATAAAGAGCACCTTCGAAAGGTCGTACTCGGTATCGAGGTAGTTGTCGTGGAATGTTGTATTCTGCTCAGGGTCTAATACCTCCAACAACGCTGACGATGGGTCGCCGTGGTTGCTTACGGTAATCTTATCAACCTCGTCGAGGATGATAACAGGGTTAGATGAGCCTGTGCGCTTGATAGTCTCGATGATTCGGCCAGGCATAGCACCGATGTAGGTGCGACGGTGACCACGAATCTCAGCCTCGTCGTGCAAACCACCGAGTGCAATACGGCCAAACTTGCGACCGAGAGCTGTGGCTACCGACTTTCCGAGCGAGGTCTTACCCACTCCCGGAGGGCCATAGAGACAGAGAATTGGCGACTTCAAATCGCCCTTCAACTTGATTACGGCGAGGTGCTCCAAGATACGATCCTTAACCTCCTCCAAGCCGAAGTGGTCGGCATCGAGTTGCTCACGAGCGCACTTGAGATCGAGGTTATCCTCCGTGAACTCGTTCCACGGGAGGTCTACCATCAACTGCAAGTAGGTCATCTGCACCGAGTACTCCGCCACGGCAGGGTTCAGGCGCTCCATCTTAGCGAGCTCCTTCTCGAACATCTCGGCAGTAGCCTTGCTCCACTTCTTCTTCGAAGCGGCCTCACGCAGACGCTTGATGTCGCCATCCTCGTCGTCGCCGAGCTCCTGCTGTATGGTGCGCATCTGCTGCTGCAAGTAGTAATCTCGCTGCTGCTTGTCAATCTCGACCTTTACCTTGCTCTGGATATCCTGCTTAATCTCGAGTAACTGCTGCTCACGGATAAGAATCTCGAGCAACTTGCGTGAACGAGCCAACAAACCTGGAGCCTCGAGCAACGCCTGACGGTCGTCGTCCGAGAAATCGAGATTCGAGCAGATGAAGTTTACGATTCCTCGTCGTGAATCGATATTCTTAATCGCAAACGAAGCCTCCTTTGGCATCGTAGGCGAGGTGTTGATGATGTTGAGTGCCACATCCTTGATCGACTCGATAAGGGCGTCGAACTCTACGCTGTTCTTCTCGGGTGTCGAGTCGAGCAACGGAGTAACCTTTGCCTTGAAGAAAGGCTCGGTCGAGATATACTCGCCCACCTCAATCTTCTCCAAGCCCGAGAGAATAACCGTAAGGTTGCCATTCGGCATCTCGAGAATCTTGAGAATGCGAGCTGCGGTACCGATGCGGTACATATCGTCAGGTGTAGGGGTCTCAATCTCGGCATTCTTCTGCAAAACTGCTCCGAGCAGACCATTCTCAGCCTGCACGGCACGCACCAAAGCGATGCTCTTCTCTCGACCTACTGTGATAGGGGTAATTGCGCCCGGGAAGAGTACCGAACTGCGCAAAGTCAATATCGGTAGAATCTCTGGAAGCTGTACCTCCTCTACTGTGTCGTCATCTCCGCCCGTAATAATCGGAATGACCTGATGTTTCTGATCTGTGACGTCGGGCGAGAGGCCCAAGTCGTCAAACATAATGTCGTTATTATCTTTCTTTCCCATAATTTCTACTTGTAAAATCGTTCCGATGGTCTCTTTTTCGCCTTACTTGTGTCGTAAATGCCTACATAGGCTTACTATGTTGCGCTTTCCGCCATTGCGTAACGTACAAAAAAATAACCCGTCGTGTGTGCGCACATACACGCATATTGTCTGCAAAGATAATACTTTTTTCTTAAAGGCAAAATGAAGATGCTGGCTCTTTTCTAAAATTTTACTATATTTGTAGTGAAAAAGTCTAAAATTTTGAGAACTATGAAACAGATTTTATCACTATTGGTGCTGTGTGCAACAGCGTTGGTTGCGGTTTGGGTGGTTACCGAAGCGCAGAAGGAGATGGGTGTAATCGAGGCTATCGAGGCTCGTCGCAGTATTCGTGCCTACAAGGATGTGCCCGTCGAGCGTGAGAAGTTGCAATTTCTTGCCGAGTGTGGAGTGAAGGCGCCTAACGCAATGGGTCGCCAGGAGTGGGAGTTGCGCATTGTCGATTCGCAGAAGTGGATAGACGACTGCACTGCCGCATACTTGAAGGCCGTTGAGGGTACCGATAAGGCGAAATATATGCAGACTCCAACTTTTAAGAATATCTTCCGCAATGCCCCTGCTGTGATCTTTGTTGCGGCACCCGAAGGCTTGTTCGCTGGCGAAAATGTGGGTTGCTTGGGCGAGAATGTGATGTTGGCAGCTACCGAACTCGGTTTGGGAACTTGCTTCTTGGGTAGTGTGCAGATGATTTTTGCTGAGCCTGCAATGCAGGAGTATCTGCAGTCGCTCGGTTTTTCCGAGGGTTATAAGTTGCGCTACGCTTTAGCTGTGGGTTATCCAGACGAGGCGCCTGAGGCGAAGGCTCGAGATTTGTCAAAAATCAAATTTGTGGAGTAGAACATAGCTCGTATAAAAGCAAAAAGCAACGCCCGAAAGCGTTGCTTTTTCTTTGCCTTTTTAGATGATTTTACAAGTGCGCCAATGTTGGGAACAACTGCTTCATCTGTGCGAGAATATCCTCGTGGGTTGCACTCTCGCTCAAGATGATAATGATGTTGTTGTCACCCGCAACGGTACCCAAAATCTCCTTGCTCTTGTGCGAGTCGATGATGGTGGAGATTGCGCTGGCATATCCTGATTTTGTGAATATTACTGCAATGTTATGCGAAAATTTGATATCGAGAACAGCCTCGCCGATGTTCGATGTGTTGGCAATGGCGTCGTTGCCGAGTACGTCGCTCAATACGTAGATGTAGCCCTTGCTGTGGTGTGGCATTTTCGAGATGTTTATCTCCTTGAAATCACGTGACAAGGTGCTTTGTGTGGCGTGTACGCCGTGCTCTGCGAGGCGTTTGATGAGCTCCTCCTGCGAGCCAATAAGATCCTCCTCGATGATGCGTCGAATGAGGCTCAATCGTTCTGATTTATTTCCCATAGGTTAATGTGTGTTGGTTAATTTGTGTATGCAAAGATATGAAATATTTATAAATATTGCATAAAAATATTAAAAAATTCACTCCTCTTGTGTAACTAGCTCTGTTTTAGCGGGTAGCCTTTTTGAAAACTACTCCTTTTGATAGATAAGTTTGTTCTCCTCACGGAACTGTCGAGGGGTTGAACCTTCGATTTTGCGGAATGTCGTCGAGAATTGTCCCACGCTCTCGAAACCGAGCAGATAGGCCACCTCGGTTATGGTGTGATTCTCCGCCATAAGCATCTCCTTCGCACGACTTATCAGCAATCGGGAGATATACTGCGCTGGCGAAATGCCCGTAACCTGTTTGAACGACTGTCTAAACCACGAATATCCCACACCCAAACTATCCGAGATATCCTTTGCGTGGAGCGTGTGGTGCACCCTCTCTCGCATCATCTGACGAGCCTCGTTTATCACCTCCTCGGTGCGATTCGAGCCGTCGTTATTGTGTTTGCTCTTGTAGAGAATATGTCCCAAAATATGGGTTACAATACCTGCGAGAAGCTGTTGGCAACCGATGCTCTCCTTCTCGCCAATGCGTATGGCATCACGGTAGAGACCAATGAGCGTATTGCTCAAGCCGATATTAAGAAGTGCGTCTTTTGGCGAGAAGAAACCAGCCATAACTCGCTTGTCGGCAACTTCGCCCTTGAAACCTATCCAATACTCTCGCCAGCCGAGTTGTTGATCTGGGGTGTAGAGGTGTCGCTCGCCAGGGAAAAGGAGTATAACGGTACCGCCTTCGATGCGCTGACGAGGTATCGACTGCGACTCGAAATAGCCGCCACCCTCGGCGATGTAAACTACCTGATACTCATCCAAAACACGACCGCCCTGCGCCTTGAAGTTGTAGGTGTCGGGGTGTTGCATTGCGGGGTAGTTCGAGTTTGGCAAAATGGCCTGTGTGCCCACTGTTGTAGCCACCAAACCCCAACTATCGTCGTTCGGGCCGATGGTTAAATATTTAAGCGAGTTTGGGTCTAATACTTTCATCTCGTGTCAAATATGAAACATTTAATATCATTTTTGAGAATCAAAGTTAGTAAATCTATTCGTAAATTTGCAATAATAAATGTAAAAAATATACAAAATAATGAAGATTTATACATTTTTAGCCTTTGACTTGGGCGCAACGAGCGGTCGCTCGGTAATCGGAACGCTTCGTGATGGCAGAATTGAAACACGAGAGATCACACGTTTTCCTAACGGTATTGTAGAGTTGCACGGCAAATTCTATTGGAACTTGCTCGGCTTGTATGAGCACCTCAAAGAGGGACTCGTTGCGTGCGCACGTGAGAGTATCACACCCGACTCGATAGGTATTGACACTTGGGGTGTTGATGTTGTGCCGGTGGGCGAGGATGGTTCGATACTCGGAATGCCACGTGCATATCGTGACCCTTACACCGATGGCGCACAGGAAAAATTCTTCGAGATTGTTCCTCGTGAGCAGGTCTACGATAAGACGGGTATTCAGTTTATGAACTTCAACACCTTGTTCCAAATCTTTGCGGCGGTTAAGGAGGGTTATACCCCTGTAGTCGAGGCTAAAAAGTTGCTCTTCATCCCTGACGCATTGTCTTATATGCTTACGGGCAAGGAGATTTGCGAATACACTATCGCTTCGACCTCGCAGATATTGAATCCTCGCACCGCAAAGTTGGAGGCCTCGTTGTTGGAGGCGGCGGGTGTGAAGGCCGATATCTTCCCTGAGGTGCAGATGCCTGGTTGTGTAATTGGCTCGTTGACCGACGCTCTCGCAACCGAAACCCGCATCGGAAAGGTTGATGTTGTGGCTGTAGCAGGCCACGACACCGCTTCAGCTGTTGCGGCTGTTCCTGCCGAGAATGAGAAGTTTGCATACCTCTCGTCGGGTACCTGGTCGTTGATGGGTATCGAAACCAAGCAGCCAATCATTAGCGAGGAGTAGTTCCGTCACAACTTCACAAACGAGGGTGGTGTTGAGGGTACAACCCGCTTCTTGAAGAATATCTGCGGTATGTGGATTTTGGAACAATGTCGCAAAGAGTGGGAGCGTGAGGGTAAGGAGTACTCCTATCCGCAGATTGTGGAGATGGCGCACTCGGCCGAGCCGTTTGTTAGCTTTATCAACCCCGACGACGCATCGTTCGCCAATCCGCAGTCGATGTTGAAGGCTATTGAGGCGTTCTGTGTGCGCACAGGCCAGTCTGTTCCGCAGAGTGACACCCAGATTATCCGCACTATATTCGAGAGTTTGGCTTTGCGCTATCGTGAGGTGTTGGACATCTTGGAGGGTATGGCTCCATTCGAGATAGATGTGCTCCACATTATCGGTGGCGGCTCGAAGAATAAGTTGCTCAACCAATTTACCGCTAACGCTATCGGCAAGCGAGTGTTGGCAGGCCCTTCGGAGGCTACAGCAATTGGTAATATTATGATGCAGGCGGTAGGTGCTGGTGCAGTTGCGTCGTTGGCCGAGGCTCGTCAGATTATCCGTGCTTCGATCGAGACCGAGGAGTTCCTTCCACAGGATGGCGAGGCTTGGGCTGCAGCCTACGAGCGATTCAAGAATTTGAAATAGAAAACATAAATATTGTAAAACCTAAAAAATAGAAAGAGATGAACGAAGCAAAAATTAAACAGGCTTATGACATTGCCGTTGAGCGTTACGCTGAATTTGGCATTGATGTAGAGAAGGTGCTCGAGAAAATGGACTCGGTAGAGATTTCGATGCACTGCTGGCAGGCAGACGACGTTAGCGGTTTTGAGTCGGCGGGCGACTTGACAGGTGGTATTCAGGCTACTGGTAACTACCCTGGCAAGGCTCGTAATATGGAGGAGTTGCGTGCCGATATCCTCAAGGCTATGTCGTTGATTCCGGGCAAGCAGCGTTTGAACTTGCACGAGATTTATGGCGACTTCGGTGGCGAGTTCGTTGACCGTGATAAGGTAGAGCCAAAGCACTTCGAGAGCTGGATTCAGTGGGGTTTGGAGCACGGCATTAAGCTCGACTTCAACTCGTCGTCGTTCTCGCACCCTAAGTCGGGTGACTTGTCGTTGTCGAATCCTGATGAGGAGATTCGTAAGTTTTGGATCGAGCACACAAAGCGTTGCCGTGCTATCGCCGAGGAGATGGGACGTCGTCAGGGCGACCCTTGTATTATGAACTTGTGGGTACACGACGGTAGCAAGGATATCACCGTTAACCGTATGAAGTATCGTGCTTTGTTGAAGGACTCGCTCGACCAGATTTTCGAGCAGAAGTACGAGAATATGAAGGATTGTATCGAGTCGAAGGTGTTCGGTATCGGTTTGGAGAGCTACACCGTAGGTTCTAACGACTTCTATATTGGCTATGGCGCACAGAATGGTAAGATTGTTACCCTCGACACAGGCCACTTCCACCCAACCGAGAGCGTAGCCGACAAACTTTCGTCGCTGCTCCTCTATGTTCCTGAGGTTATGCTCCACGTGAGCCGTCCTGTACGTTGGGACTCTGACCACGTAACTATTATGAACGACGAGACCCTCGACTTGATGCACGAGATCGTTCGTTGCGACGCACTCGACCGTGTACACATCGGCTTGGACTACTTCGATGCTTCAATCAACCGTATTGGCGCATATATCGTAGGTACACGTGCAACCCAGAAGTGTTTGTTGCGTGCTTTGTTGGAGCCGCTCGCACAGCTTCGTGAGTACGAGGCAAATGGTCAGGGCTTCGAGCGCTTGGCACTCTTGGAGGAGGCTAAGAACTTGCCTTGGAATGCAGTTTGGGATATGTACTGCTTGCGTGCAGGTGTTCCTGTAGGCGAGGCGTTTATCGCAGACGTTCAGAAGTATGAGAATGAGGTAACCTTAAAACGTAACTAATTATGTATCGCATAGTATTAAATGAGACATCGTATTTCGGTGCAGGTTGTCGCTCGGTGATTGCTGACGAGGTGGCAAAGCGTGGCTTCAAGAAGGCATTCTTCGTAACCGACAAGGATTTAATTAAGTTCGGTGTTGCCGAGAAGATCGAGGAGGTGTTGAAGGGTGCAAATATCCCTTACGAGATCTATAGCGACGTGAAGGCTAACCCTACAATCGGTAATGTTCAGCGTGGTGTAGAGGCTTATAAGGCTTCGGGCGCAGACTTCATTATCGCTTTGGGTGGAGGCTCGTCTATCGACACTGCAAAGGCTGTTGGTATCATCATCAACAACCCTGAGTTCGCGGATGTTCGTTCGTTGGAGGGCGTAGCACCTACCAAGCACCGTGCAGTGCCAACTTTCGCTATCCCAACTACTGCAGGAACTGCAGCAGAGGTGACTATCAACTACGTTATCACCGACGAGGAGGCAAAGAAGAAGATGGTATGCGTTGACCCTAACGATATCCCAATGTGTTCGATTGTAGACTGCGAGTTGATGTACTCGATGCCTAAGGGCTTGACCGCAGCTACAGGTATGGATGCTTTGACTCACGCTATCGAGAGCTATATCACTCCTGGCGCTTGGACTATGAGCGATATGTTCGAGGCTAAGGCTATCGAGTTGATTGCAACACACCTCAAGAATGCCGTTGAGAATGGTAAGGATGAGACCGCTCGTGCAGGTATGGCCGAGGCGCAGTATATCGCAGGTATGGGCTTCTCGAACGTAGGTTTGGGTATCGTTCACTCGATGGCTCACCCACTCGGAGCGTTCTACGATACTCCTCACGGCGTGGCTAATGCGTTGCTCTTGCCTTACGTTATGGAGTACAACGCCGACTCGCAGTCTCGTGCCAAGTATTTGGGCATCGCTAAGGCTATGGGCGTAAATACCGACGGTATGAGCGTAGATGAGGGCGTTAAGGCTGCTATCGACGCAGTTCGTGCTCTCTCGTTGAGCATCGGTATTCCACAGCACTTGTGCGAGATTGGCGTGAAGAAGGAGGATATCCCTGCTTTAGCAGTCGCTGCATTCAACGATGTATGTACAGGTGGTAACCCTCGCCCAACATCGGTTGAGGATATTGCTAAGTTGTACGAAACTGCTTACGAATAGTCGTTATGGAGATTATCATTGGTCTTTTGATTATTGCCGTAGGCGCATTCTGCCAATCGAGCAGCTATGTGCCTATCAACAAGGTTAAGGGTTGGAGCTGGGAGTCGTATTGGCTCGTGCAGGGTGTATTCGCTTGGCTCGTATTCCCAATCTTGGGTGCGTTGTTGGCGGTACCTACAGGACACAACCTCTTCGAGTTGTTCACTGCGGAGAATAGCTTCAATATCTGGATGACTATCCTCTTTGGCGTATTGTGGGGTGTTGGAGGTTTGACCTTCGGTCTCTCGATGCGCTATCTCGGTGTGGCGCTCGGTCAGAGCATCGCTCTCGGTACTTGTGCTGCGGGAGGTACAGTGTTGGGCCCTGTGTTGCTCAATATCTTCTTCCCTGAGTTGGATAAACTCTCGGCACTCACCTTCCCTGTGATTGCGGGCGTAGTGGTAACCCTCTTGGGTATCGCCATTATCGGCGTTGCGGGTATGATGAAGGCGAACTCGTTGCCTGAGGAGGAGAAGAAGGCGGCAGTTAAGGACTTCAACTTCCCGAAGGGCTTGGCTATTGCACTCTTGGCGGGTGTGATGAGTGGCTGCTTCGCTGTAGGTTTGGAGTTTGGCAAGGATATCAACTTCGGTGAGCTTACCGAGCCTATGTTTGCGACCTTGCCTGCTACAATGCTCGTGACATTGGGTGGCTTCGTTACAAACGCAATCTACTGCCTCTATCAGAACACAAAAAATAAGAGCTTTAGCGACTATGGTAAAGGTAGTTTGTGGCTCAACAATGCGCTCTTCTGCGCTTTGGCAGGTGCGTTGTGGTATAGCCAATTCTTTGGCTTGAGCCTCGGTAAGGGCTTCCTTACAGAGTCGGCTACTTTGACCACTTTGTCGTTCTGTATCTTGATGGCGTTGAATGTTATTTTTGCAAATGCTTGGGGACTTATTCTCAAGGAGTGGAAGGGTTGCTCGAAGAAGACTATTGCGGTACTCGTGTTGGGTATCTTGGTTTTGGCGGCAAGCTCATTCTTGCCTGAACTATTAAAATAAAGGAGAAAAACTATGAAATCTATTTTGGAGAATCGTCCTGCGCTTGCAGCCGAGGTCGAGAAGGTTGCCGAGGTGGCTGGCTACCTTTGGCAGAAGGGCTGGGCGGAGCGTAATGGCGGAAATATTACGGTAAATATTACTGAGTATATCGACGAAGAGATTAAGGCTATGCCTGCTATCAGCCAGGTATATCCAATCGGAACGGAGTTGCCAAACTTGAAGGGTTGCTACTTCTACTGCAAGGGTACCAATATGCGTATGCGTGACTTGGCTCGTCGACCTATGGAGAACGGCTCAATCATCCGCATCTTGGAGGATTGCGCATCGTATGTAATCATCGCCGACAACGTTGTGAAGCCTACTTCGGAGCTTCCGTCGCATCTCAGCGTGCATAACTACCTTATCGGCAAGGGTTCGCCTTACAAGGCTTCGTTGCACACGCACCCAATCGAGTTGGTGGCTATGTCGCACAACCCTAAGTACCTCGAGAAGGATGTCGCTACAAAGTTGTTGTGGAGTATGATTCCTGAGACTAAGGCGTTCTGTCCTCGTGGCTTGGGTATCGTGCCTTATACATTGCCTGGCTCGGTTGAGTTGGCAGATGCTACTATCGCCGAGTTGGCAGACTACGACGTAGTAATGTGGGAGAAGCACGGCGTATTCGCTGTGGATACCGATATTATGCAGGCATTCGATCAGGTTGACGTGTTGAACAAGTCGGCTTTGATCTATATCGCTTCGAAATCTATGGGCTTCGAGCCTGAGGGTATGAGCGAGGAGCAGATGCGTGAGATGTCGGTTGCTTTCAACCTCCCGAAATAATCTGTGTAAACGAAAGAATAAAAGAGTAATATGCGTAATTTCTTAATCGCAACTATCGCACTCCTCACCGCAGCGGCTTGCTGCGGTGAGGATGCTGCCACAGTAGGCGTGCGTACCGAGGCTCTCGATGCCTCGGCGTGGAACTCGTCGAAGTGGATTTCGGTGGTAGATGCACCGGTTGTGCCAAAGGATAAGTTGAGCGTTCGCTCGGCGGATGGTGCGAGCTGGTTTGTTTCGACATTGAAAAACGACAAGAAGGTTGTTTCGGCAAAGTGGATGACTGCGGGCTTGGGCGTTTACGAGCTCTACCTCAATGGTAAGATTGTAGGTAATGATATCCTCAAGCCTGGTTATACCGACCCTGCAAAGACCAAAATTTCGTTCACTTACGACATCTCCGATGCGTTCAAAACAGAGACCGGCGCAGAGAATACTCTCGCAGTACAGGTTACTCCAGGTTGGTGGGCTGACAGAGTCGTTTCGGGGCGCAAGCAGATGGGCGTTCGTGGCGACAAGTGTGCTTTTCGTGGCGTCTTGGAGTTGACTTTTGCCGACGGTACAAAGCAGCTCTATGGTACAAACCTTGAGGATTGGAAGGCGGGTATCGCAGGCCCTGTGAAGCACGCAGGTATCTACGACGGTGAGGAGTACGATGCTCGTGAGAAGTTGGGCTTCGAGACGCCTGAGAAGCTTTCAACCCCGGAGGAGAACTTCGAGTTTGCAGGCGAGATTGTGCCATCGGTTGGTGCGGAGGTTTGCCTTCGTCACGACCTCACTATTTCGCCTATCGAAATCTATGTCTACAAGGGCGTAGAGGGCGCTACCGAGGAGGCTTACGGTAAGGTTGTCGTTCTCCGCAAGTATACCGATGGAGATACTATCGTTCTCAATGAGGGCGAAACATTGGTTATTGACTTCGGTCAGAACTGCGCTGCCGTTCCTGCATTCGAGTTTAAGGCGGAGGAGGGTACTGTATTGACCTGCCTCCCAGCCGAGATTCTCAACGATGGTAACGGAGCAAAATCTCGTTTGGTTGATGGTCCCGAGGGAAGTTGTCACCACCGCAATATTCGTGGTCAGCAGGATGGTATCCGCACCGTCTACACCTTTGGCAAAGGCGGCTATGTATCGTATAGCCCTCGCTACTCGTTCTTTGGCTACCGCTATCTCGATATCGTTGCTACAGGTACGGTGAAGATTAAGAGCGTGAAGTCTATCCCTGTGACCTCTATCAAACAAGAGATGGAGATTGGTAAAATCACTACGGGCAACGCACTTATCAACAAACTCATCGCAAATACCTATTGGGGACAGCTCTCTAACTACCTTTCGGTACCTACCGACTGCCCGCAGCGCAACGAGCGTCTGGGCTGGACTGCCGACACGCAGGTGTTTGCCGAGACAGGTGCATTCTTCGCCAATACATACGACTTCTTCCGCAAGTGGATGCGTGATATGCGTGACAGACAGAATGAGTATGGAGGTTTCCCTGGTGTGGCTCCTGTTGGCCCTTTTGGCGACTCGTATATGCGTTTCGGTTGGGCTGATGCAGGTGTAATCGTGCCTTGGACAGCGTGGAAGCAGTTTGGCGATACTCGCATCATCGACGAGAACTGGGAGGCTATGGAGAAGTTTATGAAGCACGTTGCCGAGACTAAGTACAACCACAACGAGCTTCTCGAGGAGAACAAGAAGAATCAGTATGCCGATTGGGTAAGCTACGAGCCTCTCGAGTGCTACTTCAAGTTGAACTTCAAGCCTGGCACAAAGGAGGTTTTGCCTGAGGCTATCGAGTATTGGAACTTCTTTGGTGCTGCATATTGGGTGATTGACGCTCAATATATGGCCGATATGGCAAAGGCTACAGGTCGTGATCCAAAGAGGTATCTCGATATGGTAAAAGAGGCTAAAACCTATATTAAGAAGAACTTTATCAAGGTTGACGGCTCGTTCTGCGAACCAATCCTCAACACTATGCAGACCCCTGCACTCTTCGCATTGAAGGCAGGCGTAGTAGAGGGCAAGGCGAAGGAGAATCTCATTGCTCGCCTTCGCAAGAACTTCGAGGAGCACGGCAATTGTTTGCAGACAGGTTTCCTTGGTACTTCGATTCTGATGGGCACACTCACCGAGAACGATATGGAAGATATCGCTTATGAGTTGCTCTTCCAGCGTAAGAACCCGAGCTGGCTCTACTCGATTGACAATGGTGCAACCACAATCTGGGAGCGTTGGGATAGCTATACTATCGAGAAAGGTATTGGTGAGGGCGGTATGAACAGCTTCAACCACTACGCCTATGGATGTGTCTGCGAGTGGATTTGGGAGACCGTTGCTGGTATCTCGTGCGACGCTTCAAACCCAGGTTTCAAGCATATCGTAATGAAGCCTATACCAGACAAGCGCTTGGGCTTTGTCAATGCGGAGTACAACTCGGCAGCAGGCTTGATTAAGAGTGCTTGGCGCTACGAGGGCGATAAGTGGATATGGGAGTTTACTATCCCTGAAGGCGCTACCGCAAGCGTAACCTTACCGGGTGCAAGCGAGGCAAAACACTACGAAAGCGGCACCTATACCGAGTCGTTGGAATTAAAGTAAAAATAAGTAAAGAAGTAACAAAAATACCGGCTTATTTATTCTGCCCTTGTTATTCTTATGGTTCATATCTACCCAAAATAACAAGTGTAGTATTTGAAGAGGGTAGCGTTTGTGAAAGTATAGAT
>JAFYQY010000149.1 GCA_017559685.1 Alistipes sp. | reverse complement strand
CCAGTTAGCGCCCAAGAAACCGCAAATTGCGTTGTAAGCATCACCACTGATGATAGCCACAACATTCATTGACATGTGGAAGAGAATGAAAAGCACGAGAAAACATCCCGAAAGGCTCATCACCAACTTTCTTCCAAGAGATGAATTAGTTAAAAAACAGCCCATAATTTTTAATTAAATTTAAGATTTGTGTATATTTGTGAAAAGTTTGTTCTTTGCAATCGTCTTTCTGCGGGTACGCACACGCATACCTAACTACAAAGATAGGCATTGTTTGCGAAATAACAACACTTTTCACCGATTTTTTGTTACTAAAAACAAAGTTTTTATGAATACGACCGAAAAACGCACTCTGCGCAAGGAGATTCGAGCCGAGATTGCAAAGCTCTCTGCCGAGGAAAAACAAACATTTTCCTCGCAGATTTTCAGCAAGTTAGAGCAACTCGACAAGATTTCCGACGCTTCGGTCGTTGCGCTCTTTGTCGCTCTGCCCGATGAGCCTCAAACCAGCGACTTTATAGAGGATCTTCTGCGTCAAAACAAGCGTGTGGTCGTGCCTCGCATCGCAGGCGACGAGATGAATTTTTATGACATTTCCGAGGGTGTCGAAATAGGTGCTTTCGGCATTATGGAGCCCACCGCTACCGCTCCCGTTAAGCCGAGCGAAATCGACGTTATGGTAGTGCCGGGAGTAGTTTTTACACTCGACGGAGCACGTTGCGGTCGTGGCAAGGGTTTCTACGACAAATACCTATCACACAAGGATTTCCGAGCGTACACAATTGGTGTTTGCTACCCTTGTCAAATAGTCGAAAATTTGCCGACCGAGGCGCACGACAAAGTGCTCGATTGCGTCATCTCGATTTAACATTTTTTTTGCGGCAATATAAAATATCTGCAAGATTTTTTATATCTTTGTAGAAACTAACCGCAACTTTTCGATGAAACTTAGACTCTTTACTCTCCTATCATTGGCCGTCTACGCCCTCTTTTCGGCATCGGCTCAAACGCCCCTAAACGAAGTAAACCTCAACGAAATGACCTTTGTGCGCCAATCGTTTGTGCGCAACTTCTACAACTCTCAAAAGGTTATGAGTCAAATCAATATGGAGGGTACCGATCTATTCTTAAAGAACTCGGCAAACATCATTATTGAGCACGCAACCTCCACTCCCAAGTTAGTCCAGGAAGGTCGCACACTCAACATCGAGGCTGCAAAAGAGGGTGCATCGGCCACTTTGCGAGTGGGTGCATTTCACCCTTACTTATGCTACGAGGCGACATTTGGCAACCTAGATAAAAACGAGGAGGTCGGCATCATCTTCTACCCGAACGAGGGTAAGGGCGATGTAGTAAAAACCACCTACAAGGGCGGCAGAATCTGCTCCGTTTTAGAGAGCAATGGCGAGCAAAAGCTCCTTGCCGAAGCGGAGACTGAAAAGAGCAAGGAGGTGGCGTTGAGAGTACAATATACTGGTATGCGATTCCACGTTTTCCGCCTCTACGATAATGGAGAGGCCAAGTTACTCTACAGCGTAGCGCACGACAAGCGTGATATTGACAGTTGCATAAAGGATTCATTCGGCATAACAGTTTCTCTCCCTAAGAACGGCAAGGTTGCACTCCTCAAGACTCAGAGTCTGCTTACTTGTGGTACAGGACAGGCAGACCCTCAAATTGTGCAGAAGAGTGACGGAACACCGCTTATTCGCGACGGGAAACTTTACATCTGCTTCACCACACGAGGTTTCGAGCAGATTCGTGACTCCTATCAGGGAGTATACTCGCTCGATATCGACTCCTACGAATTGAAGTTGGAGGGTGCACTATTCTTCGGAAAGGGCGACGGAAAAATTTACGGCTTCCACGCTACAAAGGTGGTATACGACGAGGCAAACAAGGAGTATCTCGTAATAACCACAACGCACGCCGATACCCACATTCTTGCCTACTGCTCAACAAAGAGCGATATTCTGCACGGTATGCACTTCCTAGAGTGCAAGGAACTTGATTTCCCGCACAACTACTCACGTGCAAAACACAAGGGCACCGAGGATCCCGATTTCTTCTACGACAGCGAGGCGAAGAAGTGGCGTTTGGCTTACTGCGCCTTAAAGAATAAGTCGTGGACCACATTCCTCTGCGAAAGCGACAACTGGAACGGACCATACGAGATGATTGCCGAATCGCCAAAGAACAACAACACGGGGCTACGCATCACAACCGTAGGCGGTAGACGATATGTGTTGAGCGGTGGTCCGGGCACTACATATTATATATATGACTACCCTACCCTTCGCTACGAGGGCACTTTCCAGCAGCAATATGCCAATGGTGGTTTCCGTGGTTGGCCTACCATAGTACCTGTTCCATACGGCAACTACGAGCGTTACCTCTGGATAACTTTCGACCGAGGTGCGCAGACGGGCCGATACTCATACGGTACGCTCTACTTCTACCTGGGCGATAAAATGTGGCTTAAAGAGAATAACTAACTTAGAATATGAAAAGAGTTTTAATATACACATTCGCATCCGTCGCACTACTCTTTACCGCTTGCGTAAATAGTGGCGACGACATCACACCAACCAATGGTTCAACCACGTTGACCATTTCGTTGGAGCAGACTCGAACATCTTTAGGCAACAAGGTCGGCGACTACTACCCCGTATATTGGAGCGAAGGTGACAAAATCGCAATCAACGGCGAGTGCTCGACCTCGGCCGACATCAACCCCGAGAACAGAGCTTCGGCGTCGTTTACCGTAGATGGCGGCATTAAGTCACCTTACTGCATAACCTACCCATATACCGAGGCAACATCCGCCACCGCACCGAAGGTAGTTTTCCCTGCCGAGCAGAGCTATATTGACGGCACATTCTCGACCGAGAGTGCCCCGATGTGCGGCTATGCAACAACCACAACTAACAGCGTCAACCTCTCTCATCTTGCAGGCGTTTTGCGACTCCCCGTAAAGGCCGAGAAGGAGGGCGTCGTACTCGACAAGGTGGTTATCACATCGAAAACGGGAGCGAAACTTTCGGGCATCTTTAGCGTTGATTGCTCGACCGCCACAATCGCCCCAAACGAGGAGTGTAGCAACACTATAACCTACTCGTTGCCAGATAATTTCGTGCTCTCGACAACTATTGCCGAGCCACTCTTTATAGCTATTCCGTCGGGCAATATTGGCGAGTGTTCAATCGAGTTTATCGAGGCTTCGGGCGAGAAGATGATCTCAACGTGGTCGCCTTCGACAGTCGTAAAGGCGGGCGTTGTACGTGAGTTCAAGGCAATAACCTACAAGGCTGGTATTGGCGGCAATTTGGAGCCATTCGCAAGCGAGGAAGAGCAGTTAATCGTACGATATAAGACAATCTACGGCTACGTTAAAGACAACAGCGGAAAGCCTATTGCAAATGTGCCCGTAAGCGATGGTTTCACAATCGTAACAACCAACGCACAGGGCTACTACTCGTTGGACGTTTCGACCGACACATACTATATTTATATAACGTTGCCGTCGGAGTACGAAGTGCCGATAAACGAGGTAGGACAGGCTTGTTTCTGGAAAAAGTATCCGAGCAGTTCTCCGCAGTACAACTTTACACTCACCCCTATCGCAGGTGGCAAGGAGAAGAAGTTCGCACTCTTCACCTTTGGCGACCCTCAGGTATCGGGCGAGGCTTCGCTCAACCGCTTCTACACCGAGGCGGTACCGGGCATTAGAGCACACTATGACGAACTCTCAAAAACGATACCTTGCTACGGTATTTCGTTGGGCGACATCATCTCGAACAGTTCTTCGGCCAACAGAGGCCCTTACCGAGTACCTATGCGAGACGGTTTTGCGGTGCAGAGGGTCGGAATGCCAGTATTCCACGTTATGGGCAACCACGACTGCACATTCTACAACGCAACACAACCAGCCTTCCCCGATGCCTACAACTCGACCTACAATATCGTAGCACAGCGTGAGCACGAGGAGGTTTTCGGTCCTGTAAACTACTCGTTCAACCGTGGCGATGTGCATATTATAGGTATGCGCAACATCTACTACACGAGTCATACGTCGCAGAGTTCGAAGCTCGGCTTCTTGAACGAGCAGGTCGAGTGGCTGAAGCAAGATTTGGCACTCGTACCAAAGGATCACACCGTATTGTTCTGCGTACATATCCCTATGATGAAGGATAACACACTCTACAACACTCCTGAGGTAATGAATCTCTTGAACACCTTCAAGAAGATGCACATCATTTCGGGTCACCGCCACTTTGTGTGGAACTACGAGTATGCGAAGGAGGGAACCGTCTATACCAACATAGAGGAGCACGTGATGGGCGCCGTATGCGGTGCGTGGTGGAAAACAAATCTATGTGGCGACGGCGTACCTTGCGGATATGGCGTATTCGTGGGCGAGGACAAAGATCTCACAGATTGGTATCACATAGGATATCACGACGGAATGAACACCCGTTCACACCAGATGCGTCTCTATCGTGGTAACGCCATCACAGGTGCAGCAAAACCCGAGGGCGACACCTCGGCAACAAAGGGCTACTACGCCTTCACTTTCAGCGAGGATACCCTCTTGGCAAACATCTACTTTGCCGATAGCAAGTGGACTGTTAAGGTCTACGAAGATGGTGTCTACACAGGCAATATGACCAAGGTGCCATTCGTTCGCCGACCAACGCTCGAAAACTTTACGGGCGACGGCTCATACGAATCGCCATTCGTGCCAAAAACCGCCACCAGCAACGACACCTACGTTACGGGACTTATGCTCGGCATTATGGGCTACAACGACGGCACAGGCGGTGCACGTGACGAGTGCTACCATATGTATCAGTACAAACTGAAGAACAAAGATGCCCAAATCAAGGTCGAGGCTATCGACCGCTTCGGCAACGTCTACACCGAGACCAAGATTACCGAAGGTACCGACTACTCTATTACTGCTGCAAAGCAGTAAGGAGTGGGAACTTTTGCTTTTAGCCAATGGCCTTTAGTCATTGGCTTTTTTTTATTTTATGGCATTGAATGGCATTCGTTCGCCAAGGCTCACTTAATAACATTCGCTCACTTTGTTCGCTGAATGGCATTAAATAACAAGGATAACAACCTTGTATTCCCCTAAAAATCAGAGGTGAGACAAATGTCCCACCTCCGATCTATTCAAAATCGTCAAGGACAAAAACAACCTCTTGATATCCGCCTAAAATCAGAGATGATTGAGGGAATTTTGTGCCAAACAAAAGAGGTGAGACAAATGTCCCACCTCCGATCTATCCAAACTCGTCAATGGCAAAAACAACCTCTTGATATCCGCCTAAAAATCAGAGATGATTGAGGGAATTTTGTGCCAAACAAGAAGCCGAGCGCGCAGCATACTAAGGCGTATGTGAGCAGCTCGGCTTTTGCAGATTGGTGCAAAATTCACCAATCAGAATGATTTTTATTAGAGGTTAGGGTTGATTGTAGACCACTCCTCAATTGCAGGGATAACACCCATAGCGATAACCTCGTCACGGAGTGCGCAGAGGTGCTTGTACGACTCTACGAGAGTTGCGTGCTCCTCCTCAGTACCGTGAACTGGGAGACACTCAACACCGTTTGCGTCGAGCTTAGTCTCCATAGCCATCATAATGTGGTTGAACTCGCCATTGTTTACATAGCAACCAGCTGGCCAACGGAATGCCTCGCCACCCATAGCAGCAGCGATCATCTGGATAGATACGAGCGATGGGCTCTGGAACGACGAACGGCCACGGAGGTCGATGATGTTCTTACCACCCTGAATTACACGCTGACGGAGTGCATCCCAATCAGCCTGTGGCATACGCTCTGTGCCGATAATCTCTGCAAGTGGAGTACCATCAACAGTAGTAGTCGATGCAAATACTGCCATCTGCTCGCCGTGACCACCATAAGTACGTGGGTTAACAACCTTGTCAGCCGAAACCTTGAGGTACTTAGCCAACTCCGAACGAAGACGAGTCGAGTCGAGAGCTGCCAAAGTAGTAACCTGCGATGGCTTAACACCAGCGTAGATCAAAGTGATGAGACCTGTAATATCAGCAGGGTTGAAGATAACAACGATGTGCTTTACATCTGGGCAGTACTGCTTGATGTTCTTACCGAACTCTGCAGCGATCTCTGCGTTACCCTTCAACAAATCCTCACGGGTCATACCTGCCTTACGAGCAGCACCACCCGACGATACTACATACTTCGCATCGGTCAAAGCCTCCTTGATATCCGAAGTGAAGGTGAGGTTG
>JAFYQY010000148.1 GCA_017559685.1 Alistipes sp. | reverse complement strand
TTATATATTTGTTTGTTTGTTAATATTTGTTCGTATAAATCTATATATTTTCCGTAGTTATCATCTCGGTCAAAGTGCTCCAAGGCGTGCTTTCGGCAATGCTCTCGCATCTGCTCTCTATTCTCGGCGCACAACTCCTCGACAGCCTTTACCACGCCCTCAAGATCGCCCTGCTCGACAATACGACCCGTCTGCGGGGTAACCAACTCGGGCGATGCTGTAGCATTATATACAACCGAAGGTACGCCACAAGCGAGACCCTCAATAGTAGTCAGGCCAAAGGTCTCGGCACGAGAGAGGTTGAGTACCACATCCGCCACCGAATAGTAACGCACCAACTCCTCAACGCTATCCGTACGAGGGCGAGCGATAATTCCCTTAGGGAGTGTATCCATCTGCTCTTGCGAAAGACCGATAAGTACTATCTGATACTCCTCGGGCAACATCTCGGCAAGCTTCAAATAATCCGAAAGGCCTTTTGTCAGAGACCAGCTTGTAGCCAAAGCCAACAATATTTTCTTATTCGGCAAACCTAATTGCGACTTCGATGCCTCCAACTGCGGGGTAAAGAGCGAACTGTCTATACCATTATATATAATATACTGGTGTGCGCCACCACCCGCAAAAAACGACTTATCGACAACACCATTCAACCACTTCGACACCGAAACGAGGTGCAACTTATCGCCCAACGAAGTGAATATCTTGCGCTTGAGGCGGTAGTTATTGTGTGAATTGTCGACCTTTGCTCGTGGATAGGAGCCCAAGAGCGGGCAGTCGTGGCATTGTGTCTGCCACTTTTGGCAATCTACGCCAACAAAGTGTGTGCAGTGTCCAGTCATAGGCCAGCAATCGTGCAATGTCCATACGACGGGGATATTCACCTTATGAAGATATTTGAACAATATCTTATAGTTGATATAGTAGCCGTGGATGTTGTGCAGATGGACAATATCGGGCTTGATTTGCTTTACCTTGCGGATAAAACGATGTGTAGCCCACGACGAAAAGAGTCCGTGCTTGTCGGTGTACTTCGTAAGATGATAGTGTATACGCCCCTCCCAGCCGAAGCCAATCTTTATAAGGTGTGACTTGGAAGGATTCTTCCATCGGCCATAGGCGACATAGCTCTCCCAACCGTGTTCCATTACCTTCTCGCCAATCTGCTCGGCAATACGGCCAGTCGAACCCCAATTCGCCACCACATTTATCTGCAACACCTTCGGCATAAAAGCTATTGTTTGAGTCTCTTTTCGCTATTTTTATTGGATAAAACCGTATCCCATATACCGGTCATCTGTCGCCATACGGAGTCTATATTATATCTTTCGATTACTCTCTGCTGCACATTTGCACGACACTCGCTCTTAAAATCTACATCAGATAGCATCTTTTCAATACCCAACTTCAGTTGCTCTACATTTCGAGGCTCCACCATTACTCCATAATGGCTATTATTCTCCTCTTCAAGCATCTCAGGAATTGCACCCACCGGTGTGGTAACAATTGCGCAACCACAAGCCATACTCTCCAATATCACATTTGGGAAGCCCTCAGTATAGGTCGGCAATACAAACACATCGCATTTGCACATCTCCTTAACAACCTCTTCGTACGGCTTTTCGCCACATATAGTCAACCACGAGGCATCTTTATACAACGTCTCTATTTGAGTCTGCATTTCCGGAGTTATATGTCCAACCACCTGCAGATTTATATTTTCTATTTGAGAACAAGCCTCCAATAGCTCGAAAACGCCCTTGGTCTTAACAACGTGACCAACAAAGAGTATAGAACGAGGTTCCCTCTTAATATTTGCATTCTCTGCTGCAATATCTACAACGTGAGGGGCAACAGGATTCGGCAACAAGCTGATATTATCAAACCCTTTCGCACGCAAAGTATCGTAAGAGGCCTTGTCCATAACCACAGCACTATCGGCAAGTCTAACCACCTTTTTCAGCATCTTCCACTCCCAATTATTACTCTTTGCTATTTGAGGGATTCGCCCAAAATGAAAATGCACAATGGTTTTCACGCCTCTACGTCTTGCTCTCTTAATCATCAAATAATCTTTGGAAAGACTAATTGATGCACTTGTCGATATATGTAAAATATCATATTTATCAACAGACAGCCTCTTTGTCAGATTCTTCAACACCCGAGAATATGTCTGGATACCGTACAGGATGCGATGGCAAAATGACATACCAACAGTAGAGCGCCCAGATTTAGGATCATTCATGGGCAACACGTCCAATTTACATTCATCCCCGTCGAGTCTTTCATAATGAGAAACTATATGCCCTGCCCATTGGGCAATACCACCAGTAATGCATTTATATGGAGTAGCAAATAGAATATTCATAAAACTATCACTCTGCAAATAACACTTCGTATTGTTTAGCGCACTCTTCTATCGAATACTTTTGTGCCGATTTTATACTCTGCTGCTTCATCTCTGCCTTTTGGCTCTCGGGTAGCGACAAATAGCGTTCTATTGCTTTAACATATGACTCAACCGTCATATCTTGCGACAAGAAACCATTCTCTCCATCTTCCACGATATCAACTATTCCGCCTACCGCTGTACAGATTGGTGTTAAGCCACAAGACAACGCCTCAATCAAAGATATAGGCATTCCCTCTATTACAGATGACATACAGAACACATCAGCATTCTTCAGATATTGTCGAGGATTTTCAACCTCTCCCATCAAGTGTATGTGAGGGTTATTCAAAAATTTAATCCCGCCAACAATATCTTTATCAACAAATCGACCAAACATATACAGCTCTATCGGTGCGCCTTTTTTAGTTAACTGATCGACAGCCGAGCATAGTAGCAAGTGATTTTTTACTGGAGAAATATGTGCTATCGACACAAGATTACAACATCCATCGGTTCGTGGAATAAGCTCATTGTCCGACCACTCAACATTCAATGATCTTCCATTATAAATCAATGTTGATTCGGTTTTACTGCCATAAAATTCCTTAAAACTTAAGTCTGATTTTTTAGAAATCGTTGCAGCCTTGCACCAACCTTTGCGGAAGAATACTTTCTTCAAGAATGTTTTAAGCTTCCCTCCCGCTTCAAATTGCGCATCGCTATGTACTGTATGTACAAATTTGACCTTTGGAAACAACCATTTCAACAAAGCAAAGTGAGCAAAAGATTCCACGTGAGTATGCACAGTATCTGGTCTCTCTTTTTTTATAATTTTGTACAGGCGATATAGATATGCAGAATCAAAGCCCAGCTTTTTATTTAAAGAACATACCTTGACACGATCTGATACTTCCGGTAGATAAAATGCATTCTGCTCCGTAAACGCAAAACTAACAACCAATACAATATCGTGTTGTAAACTTAGTTCATTCGCTAAATCTACAACAAAGCGTTCTGCACCTCCAGATGCCAGCTGTGGAATAATCTGCACTATTTTCATACTACGCTTTTGTTTGGGCATATACATCAACAAACATTTGGAGGAAATTACTTGCTATAAAAATAGCTATTATCCAATAGTATTGTTTTATTGCTAATACGCCTATATTTTTCATATATACAATAAGTATCGACAATGGTATAAATGACATAAACAAATACCTATAAAACATCGTAGTACTATCCATATCCAATAGCAAGAAAGAGGTTGCAAAAGCAAATATTATATATGTCATTTGATAAAGCCAAATCGCCTTATTGTCTACAATCTGCAAAACTTTATCAGATCGCATTGCATTAGATATTAACAACATTGGCAGGTAAAATGTCGAGTACTGTAGTACTAAACGGATATATCCATTTGCATTCGTCTCAGCCGCCTCCTGCTCCGAATAAAGTTCTGCTTTACTAAACGTTCCCGTTTCATCCTCCACGGCATTTGCGATTGCCAACATTTCTTCGAAAGCCATCTTCAATACAATCGAAAAAATCAAGACAACAACAGGAAACAGCCATAAAGAATACTTTGATAATTTCTTCTTCCCTGGAAGAAGTAGCCACAACAAAGCAACGGCCATCATCGGCAGCATACTTCGATGGAAGTAAATAGAACTGGCCAAGACAGCAATGCCAATGATTATCTGCAGAAACTTCTTCTTACTATCAACTGAACTACATATTGTTACTACACCCATAAAAAACACGGACATAGCCAATGTCGCTCTTGCATAGGAATATATAATAACAAATCCTGCCAATACGACAAACAATGTGTTATATATATCAACTCCAAATTTACGAGCAGCAGAGATAATTAATGCCAAACTACCACCCCAAACTACTAATCTAAACAAAAAGTAATTTCCATTGGTATAATAGATCAAATATTGATAAAAGGCCTCCAAACCAATCTCCTGATCACCAAATGCTTGATTTTTATATTCCGCCATATTTTCATAACAATGAAAAAAATCGGCGCCAATAAAAGAAGACAATGCAAAAAGCAACAATCCTCCAGCAAGCAGTAAAGTACGTCCTTTATATGACTCTTGAACATAAAGATTGGTAACATTACCTCGCAATGAGATAAAGAGCAGAACGCAATAAAGCAAGAAACAATATAGGTTAAGGTAGAAATTTGTACCTTGTGAAAAGTCTATAAAATCATACATTATTCAGGAGACAATCTACAAATTACCACTCATAATAGTACGCAACTTTCTCAGTCCATTCACGAATATGCTTATTGTATGAGCCTATTCCCCACGCAGGATTCGGAATCATATAATCATCTCCGTATCTAAAACGCAATATCTCGTGGGCATTTGACGGTATATACAGTTCAATGTTCTCAAACAGAGCCTTTTCCCTCTGTCGTGATACCGGCAATTCTATTCTACGAGCTTTTATTCTGCCATATTTTCTCATAGATTGACTAAATGTTGGACTGTTAATTGTTCCAAAATCGCAACAATATGGATACTCTCCACCGTCATCATACAAGTAGAATATATCAATTGCAACTCCATCACATTTATACGTTTCTTCTCTACCTATACTACCGTCCTCTACAATAAAAGCGTGTACTCGTTCAAAACCAGCAGATTTAAGAATTGACACCAAGTTATCAGAATATTGATCACCCCAAACATAAACATCAATATCTAAATCGTGCTTAATAAAGCCCTTCTCTCGCACAGCACCCAAAAGAGTACCAAAAGCTAGCGTATACTCTATATTATTCTCTGTCAAGCACTTGTCAAACTTTTGTAAAACTTGCAATCCGTTATTCAAGAATTTCTTTCTTTGGGCAATTTCAACACGCTTTTTTATTGGATAATATATCGGCTTCAACAAAGTCTTCAACCCTGGCACCTTAGCAACTTTGTTTGCAACTTCCAGCATCTTATGATACCACTTACTATTCAAATCCATAAGTCCTATTTTTTTATGTCTGATTTAATTTGCGTTGTACTTATTTCCGGAGTTCTTGGAAGATATACCACTTCGACTCCCTCCTCTTTTAAGAAATCAAACTTACCTTTCCAATCATCTCCCATCACAAAGATGTCTATATCGTATTTATGAACATCTGTTCGTTTCTGTTCCCAACAAGTTTCTGGAATAACCAAATCAACATAACGAATAGCTTCAACCATAACCTTTCGCTGTTCGTATGAGAAATAACATTTTTTTTGTTTCTCATTCCAATTAAACTCATCAGAAGAAATCACTACGACCAAATAGTCTCCGAGCTCTTTCGCTCTACGTAGAAGATTTATGTGCCCATAATGCAGAAGGTCAAATGTACCGTAAGTTATAACCCTTTTCATTGTGCTTTATTTGTTATTTTTTGAACATATTTACATATCTTAGACTTCGCCACCAAATAGACATTATCGTAATATATACGCCCAAATAATCGTGGTGTAAATATTAGCAGAATAACTCCTATTACGACGAAAATAAACAGACTTACATATTCACCGTGCGGAATATACGGAATTGACATATAGGAGATAGCAAAAACAAGAGCTGTAAACCACATTGGAGACAACACAATCTTCACAACATATGAAAATTTCACAGACATCTTGTTTGTCAAATATGCAAATTTAATAACGCTATCCAGTAAACGAGAAAGTACAACACCAATAGCTACGCCCATAATATCGTAGTGACATCCAACATATACACAGATCAATGTCAGTACACACGTTATCAATCTAATGTAGAAATAGGGCTTAACCAACCCTAAACTTCTAAAATAACAATCCCCGATTCTACTATATGCCAGAAAAAGTACCGATATAGACAACACTTTAAAAATATCTACCAACCAATACCAATCCGAGCCAAAAAAGATATCTATCAATATTTGGGCACCCAAAATAAAGCAGAACATTAGAATAGTCGAAAACCAACTAATCAACGATACGATTTTAAGGAACGACTCTTTCAACTTAACAGAGTCATCTTTAACCGTGGACAGTATAGGAAATAACACCGTATCGTATATTCCATTCACCTGATCTGTAATTCTAACAATAAAACCAGAAGGTCGGTTATACGCACCTATAGAAGCTACCGGTATCAAACGTGTTAAGATGAATTTATCAAGCTCTGTCGTTATTCTCCTCACTATAACGCTACCTGTAAGCCACCCACCATAAGATACGATATCTCTTACATAGTGGTTATGCATCTTAAAGTTAAAATTCACACCGCTTACCGCAAACAGAATTATCGTCATAAATATAGCGTTTGCAATAGCCGAGGCAATTATTGAGTCTACTCCATATCCCGCCATTGCCATTCCTATGCCTATTGCAGACGATACCACATATGCAACAATCTGACACCATCCAAACTTCATAAAATCTAACGATCTCATAAATACTGCTCTTGCAACACTATTCACACTACATAATAGAAGTGTAACTGACATCAATCGGAATGAAATCGTTAACTTTTCTCCGTATCCCATTAGTTCCGACAACGGACTTGCCAAAACCACTAACAGTATCGTAAAGAATGCGCCCAAAATAGCGCTTAAACCCAATGCTGTTGATAGATATTCTTTCGTAGCATTACTTTGTTGAATGACCGCAGAACCCAACCCTGCCTCGGTCAAACATTGGAAAACACCAACCACCGCTGTAATAACTGCAAAATATCCAAAATCTTCTGCAGTTAATAGTCGAGACATCAGCGCAAACACGACAATCTCCAGCGTGCCCATCACAATCACAACAATTGATTGTGAAGACAAACTCTTGTATACTTTGTCTCGAGTAGGTATCGCTGCCATTATTCAGTTTTATTGAAACACTAAAAGCTTCCCTCTCTTAATCCCTGCCAAATACATCACGGGTATAGACCTTTACGGTGATGTCGGTGAGGTTGGAGTCGTAGCGGTTGGCTAAAACCACGCCCGACATTTTTTTGAACTTTTCAAGGTCGTTCACAACCTCTGAACCGTAGAAGGTCGAGCCATTCTCCAGTGTCGGCTCATAAACAATCACCTCCGCACCCTTCGCCTTCAAGCGTTTCATAATACCCTGTATTGCGCTATGGCGGAAGTTATCCGAATCGCTCTTCATCGTCAAGCGATACACACCCACCACAATCGGTGCATCGCCATACATCTCTTGCGCCTTGTGCATAACCTGCTCCGCAATAAAATCCTTGCGGGTACGATTACTCTCCACAATCGCTGTCATCATATTCTGCGGAACATCGTCGTAATTCGCAAGCAACTGCTTTGCATCCTTTGGCAAGCAGTAGCCGCCATATCCGAACGACGGGTTGTTATAGTGCATTCCAATACGGGGATCCAAGCCCACACCCCTGATTATCGACTCGGTATCGAGCCCCTTAACCTCAGCATAGGTGTCGAGCTCGTTGAAGTAGCTCACTCGCAATGCTAAGAATGTATTTGCAAAGAGTTTCACCGCTTCGGCCTCGGTCAAACCCATAAACAGAGTATCTATCTCTGGTTTGAGTGCACCCTGCTGCAGAAGCGAGGCAAAGGTGTGCGCCAAAGCATCGAGGCGTTCATCCCCCTCGGGGCGACCCACGATAATTCGGCTCGGATAGAGGTTATCATACAACGCTCTACTCTCTCGCAAAAACTCGGGCGAGAAGAGCAAATTATCCGTGCTGAACCTCTTTCGTGCCATCTCCGTAAAGCCTACGGGAACGGTCGATTTTATCACCATCACAGCAGTAGGGTTAGCCTCGAGGACTGTTCCTATCACAGTCTCGACAGCAGAGGTATCGAAGAAATTCTTCTGTGGGTCGTAGTTTGTCGGAGCGGCAATCACGACAAAGTCGGCATCCTTATAGGCCGACTTTGCATCGAGCGTTGCTCGAAGGTTCAACTCCTTCTCGGAGAGATACTTCTCGATATACTCATCCTGAATTGGCGAGATGCGATTGTTAATCTTATCGACCTTTTCAGCCACCACATCCACAGCAACAACTTCGTTGTGCTGCGAAAGCAGTGTCGCTATCGACATACCCACATAACCTGTACCTGCTACTGCAATTTTCATTTATGTAGATTTATTTGTAATCGACTATTTCTTGCAACTTTTTCCAGCCTTTTCGATTCTCGAAGTGAGTCGCAGCACCCAATCTGCGCACAATTCGGCACGCTCCATTCTTACGCACCTGACTCCACTTCATAAACTTGTAGAAGCCAGCCGTAAGCAACAAACCTGTCACCATAACCACATAGAACTGAACATCTATCGAAGCGCCAAGTTTATATGTTACAAAAAAAGCTGCGATAACAATCAAATTGAGCAATAACTCACTGATAGTTGTGCCAAAATGCGAAAAACCAAGTTCGATAAACAAGTGATGAAGATGTGTCTTGTCGGGATGGAACGGCGATGTCTTGCGAATAATACGCATCATCATAACTCGCATTGCATCAAATACCGGCACGCACATCACAGCAAGAGTAAACGGAACCACTCCAAAACCCTCATCAAAAAGGTCTTCGCCTTCGCAACCCGAAGATATTGCCATAACAACATAGGATGACATTATGACACCCATCATCAACGAGCCTCCATCGCCAATAAACATTTTCGATCTCTTACCGAAGACATTGTGGAAGAAGAATGGCAACAACGCACCTACAGACAGAAGACAAAGCAACAACATCGAATAGCAGTCGCAATAGTAGTAGAACGCTCCAAACATTGCGCTCGCCATAACACAACAGCCCGACGACAATCCATCAACACCATCGACTAAGTTTATGGCATTTATAATACCTACAACCGCAACAATCGTCAAAGGCACAGATATCCACACCGGCACAATATCAACACCCCACAAGCCCTGAAAATCATTCAACGACTTATTGGTCCATAGCATCAGCATTAACGTTATAGCGATCTCTATTACAAAACGCAATCTCGGAGAGAGCCCCGAAACATCATCTGCCACTCCCACTGCCAACATTATGGACATACCCAAAAACATTGGGAGCATATTGACAACATCCAGCGGTTCAAAAACCAGATTCAAAGAGAGAGCATTGAGACAAAGCGGAAGCACAACATTATAGACCCCAATGACACAAAGGCCTACAGCCAATCCGACAAACACCGCAACACCTCCCATTACAGGAACAGGGACTCGTTGCAACTTACGAGCATCAGGATTGTCCACAATATTGTGTTTTTCTGCAAACCTAACGATACTCGGATGCACAAATATTACAACCAGCAACGCCGTGAGCATAGCCACAAACATTCCGATCAAATTCAACATACTCTATTTTTGTTTTAAGGGTTAATCTTTTTTACCTTTGGTAAACTACCTGCCGAGGCTCACATATAGACACACCTCTGGGGCTTTGGCAGTATATTAATGCGTTGATTATCAGCGCATTACCGCCAATTCATTCGAGTATTATCCCATTTACAAAGGATTGATATTGCTAAAATACCCGATTTGCTATTCTCTATTACCTGACAAATGTAGTCAAAATTTCTCGAAACAACAAGTTTAAACACTCTTTTTTGCAAGATTTTTTCGGGGGGGGGAATTTATTAATTCCCGATTAAAATTTTTCATCCGAAAACAGGCGCATAAAGCCATTCATTTCCCCGATTTATATCGCAGAAAAGTAGTTGACTTCACAGCCTTCACCTCATTGAGCGTCTTCGCAAATTATCACTTATCAGACCTTACCATCACGACTTTTATTATAAGATACCCGCCGATCAAAAAGGTTAAAAACGAAATTTGCAAAAGCACCTTTTCAGACACAATAAATCACAGAGCAGAGTTCTAAAATAGACACTCAAAACACCTGAACGGCATTTTAGATCCGACCGCAAGGACAAATCAAATATATCCGACTCGGTTTTAGGTAGTTCAAGACACAGACACCACGACAAAAATTACCATCATAGCAAACAGGGCAAAATGCGCCTTTTAGAACATTTGCCACAACTGCCATCCATACGACGTTCATTGGTTATTTATGTAGATATAACCATTCAGATAGGTCGCAAAAATCAACCACAACATATATGGCACGAAGAGCCACGAGGCGGTCGATCGTCGTCCTGCCGTATGGATGATATAGGCAAAGACCGACACATCGAGTGCAAGAATTACCAAAAGACCCAAAAACGGACTACGCAGAGCGAAGAAACAGACGCTCCACAGGAAATTCAAGAGCAACTGCAACAGCCACAATCGAACCACGCTCAGGTCACCTTTTTCGAGTAGCGTTCCTATCGAGACACTCATCAACAGATAGAGCACGCCCCACGCAATAGGAAAGACCAACGGAGGTGGTGTCGCTGGCGATTTTTCGAGGTAGGGATACCACTCCTCGAGCGCTACGCCCTGGATATATGAGCCGAGCGCACCTATAGCGAAAGCGAGAACTATGGGGATAAAATAGGCTAAAAATCTTCTCATTTTGGTATTATTTTCGGGGAGACTCCTGCAAAGAATAAGCCAAGATAGACGAGTGGCGAGAGTAATTAGTGGTGAATAGTTTTTTTTACTGCCCTAATGCCGCTAACGACTCTAACACCTCTATCAATTTTTAATTTTTAACTTTTAATTTTTAATTTTGCATTCTGAATTCTGCATTCGTTATGAATTGGTTATTAGACCTCGGATATTGGGGCTTGTTTCTCGGCTCGTTTTTGGCCGCTACGGTAGTGCCTTTCAGCGCAGATGTGCTGGTTATAGGTATGCTAGTGGCAGGAGGCTCGCCGTGGGCAATTATCATCATAGCCACCACGGGCAATTTTATCGGCGGACTGACCTCATACGGCGTAGGCCGTTTGGGCAAGTGGGAGTGGATAGAGAAGCTCGGCGTCAAACCCGAAACACTCGAAAAGCAGAAGGCCAAAATCGACAAATACGGCTCGTGGGCTGCCCTACTATCGTGGGTGCCCGTTATTGGCGACGTGATAGCCGTAGCACTCGGTTTCTATCGCACAAAGCTCCTGCCGTCGGCGCTCTTTATGTTAATAGGAAAGGCTGGCAGATTTATCGTCTGGTATGCACTGTGGCTTTTAGCCATTGGGTAGGGTACTCTGTGGTCAAGGCGCAAGAGTGAATAAGGGCTGGTAACGGCTATTAAGGGCGCGCTTAAACTTTCTAACTTTTTTGCATTTTTTTGCAAAAAATATTATAACTTTGTAGAGAGAAGAGTTGTGTAAACTATGCTACAAAGATGTAATATATTGACAGTCAGCTGTTTGCGTGACACGGGGGGGGTATTTTAATATCTCATAGAGCTGATTTTGTGCAATTTAAGGGGGAACATTTGACCTAAGTTGGTCAAGTGCTCCCCTGTTTTTATTATCCATTGAAAATATCAACAGTTAAAAATAAAATATTATGAAAAGATGTCTTACTCTATCGAATTGGTTGTTGGCAGTAGTTTTATCTATTGCGCTACTATCTTGCGTTGGTGGAGATCCGACAGGAGAGGATCCGAATACTCCTCCAACTCCACCCGACACACCTACGGAGACATATAGCGTAAATGGTAGTGTTCAGAAGGGTCCTTTTACACAGGGAACAAACATCACGATTCAGCCTCTTGACGAGAATTTCAACCCTACGGGAAAGCAGTATCAAACCAAGACGACAAACGATGCCGGAAAGTTCTCTGTGGGTAGCGAAATAGAGAGTCGCTATGTTGAGATCATCGCTACGGGCTATTACTATAACGAAATTGAGGGTAAGGTGTCGTCTTCGACTTTGACACTGCGTTCCATATCGGATTTGACCGAGACGGGTAAGACGAATGTCAATTTGCTGACCACGCTCGAATCGGACCGCATCCGTAAACTCTTGGAGGAGGGTGGCACTTTGAGCGAGGCTCGCAGCATAGCCGAGCGAGAGATACTCGAAGTCTTCCACATTACGGCAGAGCAGAGCGTATGTTTCGACAAGATGGATATTACGGGAGGCAAAGATGCTGATGCTATTCTTTTGGCGATATCGGCTTCGTTGCAGGCAGGTCGCAGCGTCGGCGAGCTGTCGGAGTTGATAAGCAAGATTGCAGGAGATATTGCCAACTCGGGAGAACTTACAACGCCGAACCTTGCTGCGCAAATTACCGAAAGCAGCAAGTTGGTCGATGCCGACAAGGTGCGTGAAAATCTCCGCAAGCGCTATTCGCAGTTGGGTGTACAGAACTTCAAGATTCCACCATTCGAGGACTACCTCGATGTAAATGGTAATGGTGTAATCGATAAAGATGATGCGTGGATTATCCTCGGCTCGAAGGAGGGTACAATCGGTGCGCAGGGTGGCACATTCACTATCAATCTTCAGCACAGCAAGCCGTTCGATGTTATTATCGAGGATGCGACCTGGGTACGCCAACAGGAGAATACCCGAGCCTACCTCGAAGATGCAACACTACGCTTTACGGTCGATGCAAGCACCGAGGCGGATGAGCGCAAGGCGGTTATCCGCATCAAAGATAGGGAGAGCAACTATTCGGAGTTGTTCCACCTAACACAGCGACAGAAAGATTACCTCGATCCCGAGAATGCCGACTACACTCTGCCATTCGAGAGTGGCACTTTGGAGATTCCTATCTCCGTAAATGTCGATTACACCGTCAGCATCAAGCAGACAGGCGATTGGTTGCACTATGTCGAGACACGAACACTGCGCAACGAGACTTTGGTCTTCAACTATGACTACAATGGCTCGCCATCACCTCGTTCAGCTACCATCACTCTCACAGCCGAGGGCAAGACCACCAATATCAGCGTATTGCAAGGTGCAAACGAGGGCGAGATTGTCTTGACTGTTAAGACTCCCGGAACGCTCTCGACGCTTATGTCCGAGGAGGATATGCACCAAATCGTAAACCTCAAAATCGTGGGTACGCTCAACGATGCCGACCTCAAACTGCTCAATGGTGGCAAATATGTCGGCGGTAGTAATGTGATAGGAGGCGGTGAAGCACACTTCGAGTGCGACTGGAAGGTCGAAACACTCGATTTGTCGGAGATGAAGACCGAATCGGATATAATTGGAGCAAGTGGAGGTGTACTGTCATTCTTCTGCTGTGTGCCTTCGTTGAAGAAGGTTATAATGCCAAAGGAGATGGCAACAATCGGATACAACGCATTTAATATGTGTATCAATCTCGAGACCATCGAGTGGGGCGAAGATTCGGAGATTGAGGAGATTCAGGGTGCCATCGAGGCATCGAGTCTGCCGGGTGCGCCAACAAAATATTACGGAGCATTCAAGGAGTGCGTAAGTTTGGAGGAGGTAACTCTGCCAAAGAGTATCAAGACATTTATGGCAGGAGCCTTTATGAACTGTACCTCGCTCAAACGCCTTGTATTCCCTAATGATGGCAAGATCAAGGCTTTGGAGTGCGCCTTTTCGATAACTTCGACAGGTATCAGCACAACACGCCACCCTATGGGTCATTTGTGGGGTTGCAACTCGCTCGAAACTATCGTTTTGCCAGATAACTTGCGAGAAATTGGCATCGATGCCCTCTATGGTACACCGTTTAGAACAATCGTCATACCAGAGACCGTAAAGTATCTGCCGGAGGAGGGTTTATTCTATGGTTGTAGCCGTCTTGAAGAGGTTACTCTGCCATCGAGCGTCACCGTATACTCGAAGGATATGTTTGCAGGTTGCACAAATCTGCAATCCATCAAGGGCGTAGGCAAAATTACAAAGTATTGCGAAGGTTGTTTTGCTGGCTGCGATGCAAAGTGGGTTATTCTCGATCCCGAGGCTGAATACGAGGATAGTGTGTTCGCCGAAATGGATGTGGAGAGCGTAACATTCCCTGCGGGATTTAAGACTATACCGAATAGAATGTTCCAGCAGTGCGAAAAACTCTCATCGGTCGATCTTGGCGAGGTGGAGAGTATTGGAAATTACGCTTTCAATGGTTGCCCTATCAAAACCGTAATAATTCCTAAGAGCGTAACATATGTAGGCGAAGACGTATTCTCAGGATATCCTATTCCGAATAGCTTGTATGGCGAATGGGCCCCTATGGATAATGTATATATCTACGGAGAGAATATTCAATTGGGGCCAGGAGGAACAGGCACAATGTCCGCAACCCAAGTTACGATTGGCAACACTGTTCGCAGAATTTCTGGTATGATAGGAAGAGATACCTCTACGATTATCTTCGAAGAGGGAAGCGTATGCGAACACTTCTGCTCTATGCGGGGTTCAAAAATTAAGAGCATCACTCTGCCCGACTGCATCAAAGAGTTGGATGAAATGGCATTTTATAGTTGCAAAGATCTCAAATCGGCAAAGCTACCTGCGAGTCTAACGACAATTCCTAAATCGGCATTCGAGCTCTGTACATCGCTTGAGAATATAACGATACCAGCCGGAATTGTCACCATTGGAGAAAAGGCATTCTATGAATGCAAGGCATTGGAGAAAATCACCCTTCCTCACACCGTATCATATATCGATTCGGAGGCGTTCAGCTACTGCGACTACTTGGAGGAGATACACTTGAAGAGCATCGAGCCTCCTTTCCTCAAATCATACTGGTACGAGTGGGATCAAATCTATTACTACCCATTCGACAACTGCAAGTATTTGGATAAGATTCAAGTTCCTGACGAGGGAGTTGCGGCTTACAAAGCAAGCTGGAGCAAGTATGCCGACATTATCGTAGGAGGAGAGCCTGACGGCAAGCACTGCGACACTCCATTTGCAACAGTCACTACTTTGGAAGCCACAAACATCGGTATTTACGATGCAAAGCTCCGAGGAAACCTTTCGATGATGACGGAGGTGAAGGATAGAATCATTTGCTTTCTTATCAGCACCGACCCAAACAATCTAACCACAAGAGGCAACGAGTTCCCTTATGGCAATACTATCGGAGCGACGATTGCCACAGATGGCTCATTTGAATGCACTTGCAAAAAATTGCAAAGTGGCACAACATACTACTACAGAGCCTACGCCGAGTTTAACCCAAAACTCATCAACGATCAGTGGACTGGAGGGGTAGTATTTCTAGGCGAGGTGAAGAGTTTCACCACAATGAGCGAATAGGTGCACTCTCCTTCACAACCGACTAGGCCATTGTGGGCAGCCACACTCTCGTGGGTGCCCATCATTGGCGACGTGATAGCCGTAGCACTTGGCTTCTATCGCACAAAGTTCCTACCCTCAGCGCTCTTTATGCTGATAGGAAAGGCAGGAAGATTTGTAGTGTGGTATTTTCTGTGGCTCCTCACCACAGCGCATTAGCAGTCTACTGCAACTTGATAATTGAGTAGATAGGATAGTGATCCGACACATACGTCACGCCACCATACTGCTCATTTATGGTGTGATACTCCACAACTTCCAAGTAGTCGCTACAGTAGATATGGTCGATAATCGAATCCTTACCCGTTGTAAAACCATTAAATGTAGTGTCGTAATCAGTGAGTCCCTCCGGCGCTATCTCACGAGTATTGTACATATATGCCTCGATAGGGTCGAACGCCTCGTTATCAGATCGCATATTGAAGTCGGCCGTAATAAATAGCAGATACTCATCCTTATACTTCTCGAAGAACTTCGAAATGAGCTTCATACCCTCTATCTGCGCCTCCTTAACCTGGTGGTCAATATGAGTGTTGATATAGCAGATTTTCTTGCCCGTAGTTTTGTGCTTGAACAAACCCCAGGTAGCGCATCGGCTATAACTTGCACCAAAGCCCTTCGAAGGCACATCAGGAGTCTCAGAGAGCCAGAATGTACCACCATCCAACTTCTGGATAATACTCTTATTGTACAATATACCCATTGTCTCGCCAGTACCACTCTCCTTACCGGTATCACGATTGACACCATAGCCCGAATAGTCATCGGCAAGTTGCTCTTTCAGATAGGTCCAATGATGCTGATATTTCGCCTCCTGAACTCCGATAATAGTCGGCATATGATCCTTGATAAGCTCCACACAAGCACCCTTGCGGTTATCCCAATTATTGTCAGTATTCGACTCGGTGAGCGTTGTACGCACATTGAAGCTCATAATCTTGATTTCGTCGCAACTTGCATACTTCTTAAATGTAGGCACCGACTTATCGAGCAACTCCAACTCACACGAAGCACCCTTCTCGTAAAGAACGGTGTTAAACTCCTGCACAACACCCATTGGCAACGCCTCGCTCGAGCTCCACGTTGCAGTCATCTTGCCACCCGAAGTCTCAATAAACTCAACGGTCAAGTCACCCACCTCACCCGCAGGCACAGCGATGAACATATCGCATATCTCGGCCGTCAAGAGCGAAAAATTAGCAGGGAGGGCGTATGTCAAACTACTTTTACTGCTATTTGTGGTTGAGAGTGTAGCGGCCTGGCAATCAACCCTAAATATGCCCGAGAGCTTGCCCGAAGCGGAGGTCAGAATTACCTCTTTCAACTTTACACTTTCACCCAACGCCTTTACAGGGAGGTGCAAAATAGCTGACAAGTGTTTGAGGGTCACCTCGTTGCCACTCTCAGCATATCCACACATTGGCGCACTGTTCACGGCTACACTATACTCCTCATAATTCTGCACAGCAGGAAACTCAATATAGGTCTTCTCGGCCGATGTCAACGAACAATGCGGATAAGTTACACTATAAGGCGCAGAGATACTACCCTCCGAGAAATTAAACTTTGCAACAGACTTGTTGTGCTCGTCGTTAGAGACCTTGTCGGACAATACAGTATTTACCATCACTTGGTCGCCGATATTCCAATGGGTTGGGAAAGCGCCATCGTTGTCGCTCGCAGCTATCGAGGTACGAGTAGCAGCTTCGAGTGAGATAGTCAGCGAGACACCCTCGGGAATTTCGGTGTTTACATCTTCGCCACCAGGGTTACATCCTACGACAAACAGAGATACCGCAACTAAAAGAAATATAATTCTTTTCATACAATTTACATACGTTTTTGTTACACAAAGGTAGTATTTTTTTGCAAAAGGCACAAATATTCGCAACAAACCATCTTTTTTGTCGATTTTTTACAGAATGCATTTTGTATTTTGCGTTTTTTGTTCTACCTTTGCACCCGCTTTAGGGCATTAAACAATTTAATAATTAAAGTATTATGAACAATTACGAAACCGTTTTCATTGTCACTCCAGTGCTTTCTGAGGCTCAGGTAGCAGAGGTTGCTGACAAATTCCAGGGAATCATTA
>JAFYQY010000147.1 GCA_017559685.1 Alistipes sp. | reverse complement strand
GATTTGAACGACTCGATAAGTTCGGTAGGCAACTTGCGGATGAAACCTACGGTATCCGACAAGAGGAACGGGAGGTTATCGAAGACAACCTTGCGCACCGTAGTGTCGAGTGTTGCAAAGAGTTTATTCTCGGCAAAGACCTCGCTCTTCGAGATGAGGTTCATCAAAGTAGACTTGCCAACATTTGTATATCCCACCAACGACACACGCACCATACCGCCACGGTTTGAGCGCTGTACGGCCATCTGCTTGTCAATCTTTTTGAGATCCTCCTTCAACTTTGTGATGCGGTTGCGAACGATACGACGGTCGGTCTCGATCTCACGCTCACCGGCACCACCACGGGTACCTGTACCTCCTCGCTGACGCTCGAGGTGGGTCCACAAACCTGCCAATCGAGGCAACATATACTCGCACTGCGCAAGTTCCACCTGTGTTTTGGCGTAGGCGGTCTGCGCACGCTGACGGAAGATATCAAGGATAAGGCGTGTGCGGTCGATAACTCGGCACGGCATCGCCGCCTCGATATTGCGAGTCTGCGACGGCGAGAGCTCGTCGTCGAAAATTGCAACATTTATCTCGTTCTCCTCGCAGTAGGCGGCAATCTCCTCGAGCTTACCAGGGCCTACATAGATGCGAGACGAAGGCTGCGACAAGCGCTGTGTAAAACGGCGCTCGGTCTTAATCGATGCTGTCTCGGCAAGGAACTCCAACTCGTCGAGGAACTCCTCGGCCTGGCGAGGCTCCTGATTGTCACGGATAACCGCAACCAACACGGCACGCTCCTCACGATTGACCTCAACTACGACGCCCTTCTCTTTCTTATCTCTCTTCTCTTCTAACATTCTCAATCTTGTTTAAGAAAAGCCGAGCAAAAGTTGTTCGCTCGGCTTTTATTGGCTTTAGCCTTTAGCCTTTAGCCATTGGCTTAATAAGTTTAATTTTCTCTAAATCTATATGGTGGTGGAATTTCAAGGCTTGCGAAACTTTTCTATGCGGAGCATACTTGGCGTATGTGAGCAATAGAAAAGTGAGCGTAACGAAGAAATTACCCGCCAGATAGGTTTAGTTCTGGATACGGAAGTCAACTGGGAGTGTATACTTAACACGTACAGTCTGGTTACGCTGCTTACCTGGAGTCCACTTTGGAGAGGTCTTCAATACACGGATAGCCTCATCCGAAAGCGACGAATCTGGTGTCTGGATAACCTGAATGTTGGTAAGCGATCCGTCCTTCTCGATCACGAACATCAAGAGTACACGACCTGTGATACCGTTCTCCTGTGCAATCTGTGGGTAACGAAGTTTGCTCATAACCCAATTACGGAAGGTCATAAGGTCTCCACCCTGGAACGAAGGCATCTGCTCTACCTTAACGAATGGCTGGTCGTCCTCTACAGTCTCCTCCTCAACCGCTACCTGCTGGATAATCTCAACATCCTCAGCAAACTCGGCAAAGTCTACATCGGTTGTAATCTTCTCGTCGTTGGTAACGATATTGAGCACGTCGGTGATAACCTTAATCTCGGTACGCTTTGGTGGCTCTGGTGGTTTCTGATCCTGACGAGTAATCTCGACCATCTCCTCCTCAACTACTGCTACAGCCTGCTCGATAACCACCTCTTCGGTCTCACGAGGAGCGTAAAGAAATGCAGCGATAACTACGAGCAACGCTACTGCCAAACCAATCTCACCCAACAAGAAGCGCTTGTTTTGAACATCTACTTCGGGGTTCTTTTTAATCTCCATTATTGTATAATTTTTAATTTATTTTCGTCTTTGCGATTGGGCGAAATACGCTACGCACCTAATCAACCACAAATATAGGGATTATTTTTCAAATAACGCCACCTAAAAACTAAAAAAATTCAAATTGGGCGATTTTTTCCTTCACGCAGAGAAAATCTACTCGCAAACGGTCATATCGATAATGATAGGACGATGATCCGAAGCAACCGTCTCGGAAACTACCAAGCTCTCATTTACAACCGCCATAGCGCCGTTATCCTTATAGAGGCAGAAGTAGTCTATCTCTCGATTTGGAATACCCGAAGGGAAGGTATTTTTAGGGCCCTGCTTCTCGAAAATCTCGAAGTGCTCGGCAAGAGTCTGAATCGAACTCTCATCACGCTTTGCGTTGAAATCGCCCGCCAAAATCATCGGTTTATTGAGTTTCTTCGCCTCCTCGGTAATGATGCTCACAGCCTCGGTACGATACTCAGCTTTCAACGAGAAGTGACTACAGCAGAGGTAATAATTTTCCAACTCGACAACGAGCAAGACACGAGGTTCGTCGCTACAAGGGAGTGGCACGGTGTAGTACGAGATAGGCTTCTCCTTGGTGAGAACACCTACGCCATATTTACCGCCTTTATAATCGATAGCTGCACCAAAAGTCGGATACATACCTGTTTTTATACCAAGATTTTTCAACACATCTCTCTTAATGGTGTTGCGAGTGGTCATACTATCTACCTCCTGCACAGCCACAGCCTCGACCTTCGCTGCGTTGATAACATCGGCAATGCGCTGCTCGTCGTAGACATCATCCGTTCCGATGCAGTTGTGGATATTGTAGCACATAGCACGGAATCTGAAGATGCGAGACTCCTCTACTTTGTCGTATGGCGGAAGCGACTCGGTCTCGAGTGTAATCACGCCGTCACGCACATAGGTTATCGGCTTAAACTCTCTTACGATACCGCTTTTAATCGGTGTTGAAGGGTTCCAATTACTCACCATTTTCTCGCCCGAAGCCTCGATAAACTCGATTGTTGCACTACCAATCTCGCCAGCAGGCACCGAGATATAGAACACCGACGGCTCGGTGGTTGAGAGCAAGAAGTTGGCAGGCAAGGTGTAGGTTACAACACTCTGAGTCTGCTCGGTTGGGGTAACGACCGCTGTAGCGCAATCAACAGCGAATACGCCCGAAAGTTTTGTTCCTGTAGTCGATGTCACGACAATCTTCTGCAACACTACGCCCTCAGCCGATGCTACAACAGGGAAACGCAACACACCAGCGAGGTGCTTCAACTCTACCCTACCGCCCGTCTCGGCAACATATCCGCACATTGGAGCGCTACCCTCGGCAAACGAACCGACTGTGTAGCTCTGCTCCGCCTTAAACTCGATAGCAGGATTTTCGGCTGTTGTGGCAGAGGTGTATGGATAGGTCACATTGAGTGGGTAGTCCAAAATACCCGGCACTGAAAATGTGGCACGACTTTGATTCTCCGAATCGATATCTACCTCATTCGAGAGCACGCCATTGACAACGATTTTATCGCCCTCGCTCCAAGATACGGAGTAGATTCCGTCTACCTTATCGCCCAAAGCGATTCGGGTATCAGGGAGTGATACATCGATTGTGGTGACAACATCGTCGCCCACGACTTTAGTCGGCGCATCGACATCACAACTCGAGAGAGTAGATGCGAGCAAAAGTGCTCCGAGAAGATAAATTTTTCGCATTACAGAGTTTAGGTTAGTCATAAGTGTTAAAATTTTATTTTACATCTTCGCAAATTTAATATTTTTTTCGCATAATCATAGTAAAATAGCGAATTTTATCTACTTTTGTAGCAAATTAGTATTGAGTCGTGATTAAAGAGCCACTATACGGAAAGACCTTGACGGAGTTGCAAGCGGTATGTGCCGAGTTGCAGTTGCCTCGTTTTGTAGCGAAGCAGATTGCCGATTGGCTCTACAAGAAGGGAGTTCGTTCATTCGAGGAGATGACCAACCTCTCGAAGGTTGCACGCACCGCTTTGAACGAAAAATATGAGCTTGGACTTCACGCTCCCGAGCGAGCTGACGAGTCGACAGACGGCACTAAGAAATACCTCTACCGCACCGCCCAAAACGAATTTGTAGAGTCGGCGTATATCCCTGACAGAGAGCGTGCTACACTCTGCGTATCATCGCAGGCTGGTTGCCGTATGGGTTGCCGTTTTTGCGCTACTGCACGACTTGGTCTAAAGCACTCGCTTTCGACCTGCGACATCCTCAATCAGATAGCTTCATTGCCCGAGCGAGAGCGCCTTACCAACGTAGTTTATATGGGTATGGGCGAGCCGTTGGACAATATGGAGAATGTGCTCCGTGCGCTCGAGATTATGACCTCGGAGTGGGGCTTTGCCTGGTCGCCGACACGCATCACACTCTCGACTGCGGGCGTAGCGAAGGAGTTGCGTCGTTTTCTCGATTCGACACAGGTACATCTCGCCATTTCGCTCCACAACCCTTTCCACGAGGAGCGTGAGCAGATTATGCCTATCGAGCGTGCCTACCCTATCCGCCAAGTGGCTGATATTCTGCGAGAATACGACTTTACGCACCAACGACGAGTGTCGTTCGAGTATATCGTGATGAGTGGTTTGAACGACTCGCCACGACACATCAAGGAGTTGTGCCGATTGCTCGACGGCATCAAGTGTCGCATAAACCTTATTCGATTCCACAAGATTCCCGATTCGCCATATTTCTCGCCGTCTGACGAGAAGATGATAGCCTTCCGTGACGCCCTCACCCAACGAGGCATTATGACCACCATCCGAGCCTCACGAGGCGAAGATATCAAGGCCGCCTGCGGACTTCTGTCAGCGGAAAACGGAAAACGGGAAACGGAAAACTAAAAACTAAAAATGGATAGCTGAGAAAATTCTCAACTCTCCATTTCATTTATATTTGGCTTATACTATAACGCCTCGACGGTTAGGGTCTGCGAGATATTCGCTGACGAATTACCGATGTGGAG
>JAFYQY010000146.1 GCA_017559685.1 Alistipes sp. | reverse complement strand
GGCTCGCAGTCTCGAGGATAAAGTCGATCTCCTCATCGAGTGGACGTGGCTCGCTCTCGGCTGTTGGACGCTGGATGTCGGTAGTACCAACAACCACCTTGTCGTGCCAAGGCACTGCGAACAATACACGGCCATCCGAAGTCTTAGGAACCATAATTGCGTAGTCGCTCTGCAAGAACTTCATATCGAGAACGATGTGAACACCCTGCGAAGGCACAACCATCTTTGCCTCGCCTGGCTTATCCATCTGCAACACCTCATCAACGAAGCAACCGGCAGCGTTGATAACAGCCTTTGCCTTTACGGTGTACTCCTTACCCGAGATAAGATCCTTAGCTACAACGCCACAAACCTTACCTGCCTCGTCGTGCATTACCGATACAACCTCGGTACGGTTAGCAACTACACCACCCTTCTCTACGCAGGTCTGTGCGAGGTTGCAAGCCATACGAGCGTCGTCGAACTGACCGTCGTGGTAAACCACACCACCCTTCAAGCCCTCTGCAACCGAAGTTGGAAGGTACTTACGGAGAGTCTTAGCTGTGATAAAGCGAGAGCGACCATAACCGAAACCAAACGATAGGATGTCGTAGAAAGTCAAACCGCAGAAGTAGAGGAAGTTCTCCCAGTGGCTGTAGTTCGAGATTACGAAGGCCTGATCCTTAACGAGGTGTGGAGCATTCTGCTTCATCAAACCACGCTCGTGAAGAGCCTCACGCACCAAGTCAACCTCCAACTTCTGGAGATAACGCACACCACCGTGAACGAGCTTTGTCGAACGGCTCGAAGTACACTTTGCGAAGTCCTCACGCTCGAAGAGCGCAACACTGTAGCCACGAGCTGCGGCATCTACAGCACAACCGAGACCGGTTGCACCACCACCTACAACAACGAAGTCCCATACCTTCTCGGTATTCTCGAGTTGTTTGAGTAAGTTTTCTCTTTGCATTTTTGTCTTTTATTTAGTTTTGATATTAGAATCGCTCCTTTTAACGTGCAAAATTACCCTATTTTGACGAAAAAAGCAAAGAAAAAGAAGAAAAAAGCACAGCAAAACATAAAAAAAGGCAGAAACACCTTTCGTTTTCCGCCTTTTCCCTTTTCTGAACCTCTGCTTTTTAAGCAGATTTTCGTATGCTAGTCGTCTACGCCGAGGAATTTTCCGTCGGTCGAAAACTTCAAATCGAGGTCATTCGTAAGCTCCACCTCGTAGCCATATCGCTTGCGCTCAATCTTCTCGATGCCGAGCGATGGATAGCGCTGCGAAATATAGCCCTGAATTTTCGCTGGAATAAGCTCTGCAGGTATCTTTCCGTTGCGATTTTTCACGCTCTCCCACTTGCCCTCCGAGTCGAATTCGATCTTGGTTCCGTTGTCGAGAACGACGGTGTAGTCGTTGTCCGAAATATCCCTGTCGTGCAGAGCTGTAACAACCTTATTTTGAGCAAAATGCTCCTTCAAAAACTTCTGTGCCGCCCCCGGTAATTTTTGTGCGGTAATGGCAACATCCTCGGCCATCGTCGGGGTAACCGCAAGTGTGGCAACTGCCAACACCGAAAGTAAAATCTTTTTCATAGTAGTACGGTTAAAATCTGTTGTCATACAAATATACGAAAAACAGTTCGAATTTATTGCTTAACCGACCCAAAAAAACGCAAAAAGCATACCACAAAAAAAATAGTGAGTAGTGAGTAATTAGTAGTGAGTAGTTTTTAATTCTTCATTTTTCATTTTTAATTCCGCCCCTACTTCCTATCTCTCGCCGATTTTTTGGTCTAAGATTTGGATAAATGAAAAATTCTGTTTAATTTTGATAAACAAAAAAACACTAAAATAGACTAACACTATGGCACAACAAGAGAAAACCCGTTACACCGATGCCGAATTGGCGGAGTTCAAGGAGTTGATACTTCAGAAGCTCGAGCAGGCACGTCACGACTATGAGGAGTTACGTGCAACTATCAGCCGTGCAAATGGCAACGACACAGAGGACACTTCGCCTACCTTCAAGGTGCTCGAAGAGGGTGCGACAACACTTTCGAAGGAGGAGTGTGAGCGCTTGGCTGCACACCAGTCGAAGTTCATCCGTAACCTCGAGTTGGCGTTGGTGCGTATCGAGCACAAGACCTACGGAATCTGCAAAACCACAGGTAAGTTGATTCCTCGTGAGCGTCTTTTGCGTGTTCCTCACGCTACCGAGACCATCGAGGCTAAGGAGGCTCGCAAGTAGGATAGTTGTCGCCATTTTATATATAGACAGACTGCTATTTGGCAGTCTGTTTTTTATTTACCCAAAAATCACTACCTTTGCACTACTATGAAGAAGTTTCGATATATCGCAGTTATGCTTTTGAGCTTTGTTGCCGTTGTGGCGTGTGCGCCCGAGAGCAACAACCACGTAGTAAGGCACTACCTCTGCAACTTCGAGGGCGCAGAGTGGGATGCACTCGTCGATAGCGACACAAACGGCAACAACCTGCTGAATGGTTTCGCCTCGTCGTGGCACGACGAAAAGAGCGACCTTGCGGGCGAGGTAACCGTACCGTATGAGGGTTATTGGAGCGGTCTAGCATTGTCCAACCACTTCAGCACCGACTGCGAGAACGACGGTCAGCCCGACGATCAGCTCTACATCTACGCCGGGGGTGCTTACTCGGGCAAGAATGCGCTCGTATGCAACTGTTTCTTTGGTGGCGTCGAGTTGCGCTTCGAGAGCAAGGCGAGCTACATCGAGAGCGTTATGGTGGCAAACACTACCTATTTATATAATGTAGCAAAGAATGGCAACCACCTCACCACACCGCTCGGCAAGAATGAGTCGATATGGATCGAGGCTAAGGGATACGTCAACGGCTCGGACGAGGTGCAGGCAACAACAACATTCTACCTATTCAAGAATGGCAAGCCCGCATTCGAGGGGTGGACAAAGTGGTATATGACCTCGATGTGCAAGGCCGACAAGATTATCTTCGACATAAAGTGGAATGGCGCAGGCTTCAACCCCTACCCCGCATATTTCGCCCTCGACGACATCAAGGTCGTAAGGCAAGAGCCGAAAGAGTAAAAAAAGATGGCACGAGCCATCTTTTTTATTGATTAGTTTTCCGTTTTCACCTTTCCGTTTTTCGCTATTATCGTCCCCAGCTGTCTCGGTCGAGAGTACGATAGTTTATCGCCTCGGCAATGTGGGTAGCTTCGATATTTTCAGCACCTGCCAAGTCGGCAATGGTGCGGGCAACCTTAATGATGCGGTCGTAGGCACGAGCCGAGAGATTTAGGCGGCGCATAGCCATTTCGAGCAGAGAGCGCACCTCTGCACTCAGAGGACAGAATTGGCGCAACATAGCCGAGTTCATCATCGCATTGGAGTGGACACCCGTACCCGCAAAGCGACGGAGTTGTATCTCACGTGCCGCAACTACTCGCTTACGAATGTCGGCACTCGACTCCTCGACCTGATTGCCATTTATCTCCGACAACGGAACGGGAACAACCTCGATGTGCATATCGATACGATCCAAGAGTGGGCCCGAGATGCGTGAGAAGTAGCGATTTATGGCAAATGGCTGGCACGAGCACTCCTTTGTCGGGTGGTTGTAGTAGCCACACGGACAAGGGTTCATCGCACCAATCAG
>JAFYQY010000145.1 GCA_017559685.1 Alistipes sp. | reverse complement strand
CGCATTTCGAGTGCGGCCCGTTCGACCACTCCGGCATCTTTCCAATGCGTTTTGCGGTTGCAAATGTACGAATTTATTTTTTAATTGCAACTATTTATATCGATATTTTGCATTTTTTTTGCGAGATTATCTATTTAGAATAGTTTTCACAATTATAATTACTATCTTTGTAATAGACTAAATGGGCTTTTATGCTCGTTATAGTATATAAAAGAGCATATTACTATGAGAAAGTTAGTGATAACAACCATAATATCGGTGCAGGTAATGCTCCTGTCGGGTTGCGCTGCGGCGTGGCAAAATCGCTCCTACTCGGACGATCTCTACTCTGTGCACGACAAGACGGCTATTGCTGCGAAAGAGAGCAAGAGCCCACAAGCAAAGCAGAGCGACAACGGCTACTTCAACGGCTACAATGCCGTATTGGCAGATAGTTACGAGAGCGCCTATGCCCGTCGTCTCCACGGTTTCTCGTCGCCCACCTACCGAATGCCATCATCCTACTACTCTTGGCGTTACTCCGATGCGTTCCACTACGCCTCGGCCTACGATCCCGCCTTCTACAACGTCGTTGTTTCGGGCGATATGGTATGGGTGGAGCCAAAGTATATAACCTCGATGTTCGGCTCGTGGGGCGCAACGGTTATCCCATCATACGGTTGGTACTACGGATGGAACGATCCGTTCTACTATTGGAATAGTTCGTACCGCTACGGCTGGTACTGCGGTTGGGGATGGAACAACCCTTATTATTGGGGCTGGGGCTATCCATACTACCCTTATCACCACCATCCGCACCATTACCCACACCACTACCCTCCATACGCAGGCTCGGGAAGCGTGGGCAACACAGGACATCACCAGATTCATCGCCCAAGCACCGTAGGTCGCAACCCAGGTGCATCAACACCTGCGGATAGAGGCGGTTACACTCGTCCATCATCATCGTCGGCCGAGCGATCGTCTCAACCTACCTATCGTGGAGGAAACTCGTCATCGGGCAGAAACGATAGCAGCTCGTCATATCGCAGCAGCGGATCGTCGTCATATCGCAGTAGCGGTAGCAGTTCGACCTCTCGCTCCTACTCAGGCTCGAGCAGTAGTTCGCACTCATATTCGGGTGGCGGAAACTCACGTGGCAGATAGTTTAACGAATAGACTAAACAACTATGAAACGATTTATTTCGATAATAGCGGTACTCCTTGCAGCCATAGGCGTGGCTGAGGCACAGAACACCTCGGGAATACTTCTCAACAGAGATATCATACCCGCATCGTCGCTCCTCTCGCTTTCGCAACGAGAGAGCACGGGCACGGCTCGCTCGATGGCTATGGGCGGAGCCTTCACCTCGCTTGGTGGCGACTTGGCGTCGTTTGGTTACAACCCTGCGGGCTTCGGTATGTATCAGCGCAACGAAATCTCGGTTACGCTCGGCTTGGGCATCAATCAGGCAAAGAACTATAACGCCTACAGCACCGCAGGCAACAGCAACGTGCGTGTGGCAGTAAATAACTTTGGAGCGTCGTTCAAGGTCTACGAAAGTTCGAAGAAGCTCACAGCCATAAACTTCGCTATCGGCTACAATAAGACCGCCGACTACAACTACAACATAGCGTATGCGAGCCCTACGACCGACTCTTCGTTGGCCGACGCCTTTGCCGATATAGCCAACGCTAATGGTTTGCTCATAAACTCGGATGGTAAGATTTCCGACAATAAGGGCTATATCGACTACGAGATGAACCCATATTTCTGGGGCTCGGTTATGGGTTATAAGGCTGGTTTGATAAATAAAGGCTCGAACGGTTGGTACCCCGACGAGATTGGCCCGAATGCGAAAATGACACAATACACCGAGTTGCAGAGTCGTGGCTCGGCGGGAGAGTTCTCGTTTGCCTTCGGCTTCAACTTCAACAATATCGTCTACCTCGGTGCTTCGCTCGACATTCAGAGCATTCAGCGCAAGCAGACAATCTACTATAACGAGTATATCAACTACGACGAGGGTGCTACACCCGACGTCTCGGAGTACCCGTATCAGTTGCGAGAGTTCCAATTCGGACAGACCTTCTCGGTTGATGGCAGTGGCGTAGGTGCAAAGTTCGGTGTTGTGGTACGCCCAATCGAGGCTCTGCGCATAGGCGTGGCGGTGCATACGCCAACCTACTACTCGATGGCTTATCGCTACTCGGCATCGCTCTCATCTTCGGCACTTAGCGCTGGTGACAACCCTTATGGTTGGAACGTAGTGAATGGTTATGTCTATGCCGACGAGAATACTCCGACACTCCAAGATGGTGGCGATTATCGTTGGGAGTTCACCACTCCTACCCGACTCCTTGCGGGCGTTTCATACACGATTGGCAAGTATGCTATCGTGTCGGCCGACTATGAGTATTGCGCCTCTCGCTCATTGAAGTGGAGCTACACCCCTGCAAGCACAGGCTATACACACGATACTATTGCCGAGAGTTTGAAGGGCACACACACTGTACGAGGCGGTATCGAGGCGAAGCCTATGCCGTGGTTTGCGGTGCGTGTAGGTGGTGGCTACCGAAGCAGCGTACTCAAAAACAACTACAACTTTGTAGCATTCTCCGAGCCTGTGGCCGACACCATATGGTATGTCTCGGCAGGAGTCGGTTTCCGTTTGAGCGAGGTTACATCGATAGATTTGGCTTACCAATATCGCAACACCCGTTACTCGGACTACTACTCCTTCTACACTAAGTTGGGCGATACTCCGAATGCGAGTCCACTCTACGGCCTCGACATCGTAAATCACAACATAGCGCTAACCCTTGCGTTCAGATTCTAAAAAAACTGCCGAGCGATTTGCTCGGCAGTTTTTTTTGTTTAGACCTTATTCAGTGCATCGAAGCCCTTGCCATATACGCCCATTACAGAGCCGATAGTGATAAACGCATCGGGATCGACACTACGAACAACCTTCAGCACCATCGCTAAATCTCGCTTACGGCATACGCACATAACAACTTTCGAGTCATTCTTCGAATACCAACCTATTGCATCGATTACTGTAGCACCACGCTTTGCGTCGTTGTTGATAGCGTCGGCCATAGCCTTATAGTCCTTGCTAACGATGAAAATCTGCGAAGATTGCTGGTTACCCGAGAGGATCATATCGACCGTATAGCTGAATACCGCAACCATCACAAAACCGTAGATAACACCGTCGATACCCACCTCAGGCAAGAAGAGTGCTGACGAGATAATCACGCCGTCGGTATAGCGGATAAACTTACCGTAAGAGATTG
>JAFYQY010000144.1 GCA_017559685.1 Alistipes sp. | reverse complement strand
TTGTTTATGCTGCTAACGAGACTCGTGAGTTCGCATCGTATATGAAGATGTACGGCTACACTTACGGCGACATCTGCTTGGCGAACGACGGTTATGCAAACCTCTCTACTGCCGAGATCGCAGAGGTGAACTCTGACTTCGGTTACGATATGGAGTTCGAGGTTGCACCTAACACCTTCTTCACACTCGCAGCTATGGGTTGGAACAGCGAGGGTCGTCCAAGCGATCCTGACAAGGAGGGTTCGAAGGCTGTAGCTGAGGCTCGTTCGACCGACGTATATGCTGCAGATCCACTCGATATGACCAAGTTGAACGCTTTGAAGGGCGACTGGACAGCTACAGCAACTGTAACAACTTACGACTACAACACAAACAAGACTTCGTCGAAGCAGAAGAGCTGGAAGGTTACTATCGGCGACTTGAAGACCGACGAGACTCTCTCGGAGGCTGACTATGCAGTATTCGAGAACGCTGGCGTGAACAAGGCTGGTGCTGATGCTTACCTTGCACAGTACAACGCTTTGGCTGCACAGTACAACGCATCTGTACTCGGTCAGAACCGTGTTCTCTGCCAGGGTTGGGACGTTTCGGGCACTCGCGAGACAACTACCGCTTCGCCGTGGGATTTGTTCTTGATGCCTGACTACAACGCAGCATTGGTTGACTACCTCTTCAACGACTTCGGTCCAAAGTGGTTCTTGCAGACTGACGACAAGGGCAACATCTTCGTTCCAGTGAACTACAACCTCGTACAGCCTATGATGTGCTGGTTCAACAGTTTGGATCACTACTTGTGCCTCGGTAACTACGTGAATGGTATCGCAAACTACATCAACCCTGACGATTTGTTCGATGTTCAGGTCGCAGGTATCCCTGTAGAGATTTCGGCTGACGGTAACACCGTAACCCTCAAGTCGGTTAAGGTTAACCAGTCGGGCACAGAGATTAACCTCTACCCTACTATGATCTACGACAACCAGGGTCAGCTCGCATTCTACAACTATTACGTTGAGTCGGAGGTTGTATTGACCAAGGGCTGGAACGGCGGTGCAACACCTGCTCCTGCAAAGGCTTCGGCAAGCAAGAAGGTTTACGGCAAGAAGGTAGCTAACGACGAGCACTTCACTTCGCCTGTTAAGGCTCACAGCCGTACCGTATTTGCTCCTGCTACCAAGAAGGTGTCGGAGGAGAACGCTACAGTTGTAACTAAGAAGGTTGCTACTAAGGAGGAGATTCGTCAGGGTGCTGTTGAGTTGTTCAACAAGTACAACCGTGCTCCTCGCAAGTAATTGTAAAATAGTCGCACAAGAGGTTTCCCCTGTCGGGAGGCTTCTTGATGCGGTTTTAAGATAAAAAACTATGAAGAAGATTTTTGCTTTATTGTGCCTCGTATTTGCTGTTTCGGCAGCTTCGGCACAGCAGCTTCCAGATGTAAAGGTTGAGAACGCACAGGGCAAGCTCGTTTCGGTGCGTGATCTTTCGCAGGGCAAGCCAATGATTATCGCTTATTGGTCGATCGCTTGCAAGCCTTGTATTCAGGAGTTGAACGCTATCAACGACTCGTTGGCAGAGTGGCGAGAGGAGGCCGATCTCACAGTAGTTGCTGTGTCGGTTGATGACGCTCGTTTGAAGGCTTCGGCAAAGGCTATCGCATCGTCACGTGGCTGGGAGTTCGTCTGCGTTTACGACGAGAATCAGGAGTTGAAGCGTGCAATGAACGTTTCGCTCACTCCACAGTCGTTTGTAGTGGACGCAGAGGGCAACATCGTTGAGTCGCACTCGGGCTATGCCCCAGGTAGCGAGCAGTTGCTGTTCGACAAGATTGTTCAGTTGAAGAAAAAGAAGAAGTAATCGATGAGAAAATTAACTCTTTTATTGGTGGCTCTTGCCTCGGTTGCAGTATCGGCCTCGGCACAGCAGGTGTTGGGTAACGGTCAGGTATCGGGTAGCCTCGAGTCATCGTCTATCTACTACACCCCCGACACGAAGATCGTTCGTCCCGAGGATCACTTCGGCTCGAACAACTACCTCAAGGTGGACTATTCGAGTGGTCGCTTCTCGGCAGGTATTCAGATGAACGCCTTCTTGCCTGCGTTGGTAGGCTACGAGGAGTTGGCTGACGGCTACAAGTTCTACCTCGCATCGAAGTATGTGCAGTGGCGTGATAAGAACTTCGAGATTTTGGTCGGCGACATCTTCGATCAGTTCGGTAACGGTTTGGCTTTCCGTGCATTCGAGGATCGTCAGCTCGGCTTCAACAACTCGTTGGAGGGTGTGCGTGCGGCATACAACTTCGGTCGCTACGTAACCTTGAAGGGTATGTATGGTCGTCCACGCCTCTACACCGAGTACTCGAAGACTTGGGTGCGTGGCGCAGACCTTTCGGTTTCGTTGGCCGATATTATGAAGGCTTCGGCTATCACCTTCAACATCGAGGGATCGTATGTAAACCGCTACCAGAGTATTCTCCAGGCTCCTGAATATCTTTTCGAGTACAACGAGTTGGCAGGTGTTTACGACCCTGAGACAGGCGAGGTTTGTTTCCCTACATTCATCGAGTCGTATGGCATCAAGCCAAATGTAAACCTCTACTCGGGTCGTGTAAACTTCGGCTGGAACGGTTTGACCGTGCGAGGTGAGTATGTACACAAGAGCAATGACTACTTCTTCGGCGAGACCGACGCTATCGGTAAGACTCAGAAGGGTTGGGCTGCACTCGGAGAGGTTGGTTACAACTACAAGACCTTCAGCGTAATGGCTACATTCCGTGCGTTGGATCATATGGCTACAGCAATCGACCCTTACCAGGCAGGTACAGGCAACTCGATTAACTACATCCCTGCTTTGACTCGCCAGTACACCTATATGTTGGCGAACCTCAACCCTTATCAGGTTAAGGCAAACGGCGAGATTGGTGGTCAGATTGATTTGTGCTACTCGTACCGCAGCAAGGAGAGCCGCTACCGCTATTGGAACTTCCACGCAAACTTCTCTACCTTCTACAAGATGAGAGCAAACAATGAGGGTAAGCGTGATTTGTTGTGGCGTGATATCAACATCGACGTTGAGCGTCAGTGGAACAAGAAGTGGAAGTCGGCTGTACTCTACTCGTTCCAGGACAATATGGACAACCAGGCGCATATCTTCGTGGGCGATGTAACCCACAAGTTCAACCGCAAGTCATCGCTCCGTTTCGAGGTGCAGTATCTCCTCTCGGGCGACGATAAGAGCGAGTGGGACGGTATGCACAGCGAGGGTGATTGGGTAGCAGGACTCGTAGAGTTTAGTCTCGCACCTAGCTGGAGCGTCTATGTGCAGGATATGTACAACCTCGGTCAGAGCAAGACTCACTACTACAACGGAGGTTTCAGCTACACTCACAACCGTACTCGTGTTCAGTTGAGTTACGGTCGCAACCGTGCAGGTTACATCTGCTCGGGCGGTGTTTGTCGCTACTCTCCTGCCTACACAGGTGTAAACCTTGTATTGACATCGTCGTTCTAAACATAGCGTCATTGCGAGGAGCAATGCGACGTGGCAATCTTCCTCTTTTTTAGTTTAATAAACAACAAGGAAGATTCCCACGAGCCTAAAGGCTCTCGGAATGACGATTTTAGTTAAACGAAAATTTTAACAATTAAACGATAAACAATTATGAAAACACTCAAATTTTTAGCAACTTTCTGCCTCGGCGCATTGCTCTTCACAGGTTGTACACCTGGTGGCGATGACAATGGTGGCAATGGTAATGGTGGCGGTCAGAAGAGCTTGATTCTTGTGGCTGATAAGACTACTATCTACGACAATGGCTTCGATGCTGCAACTTTCACTCTCTACTACGATGGTTTAATCTTGGAGAAAGGTTACGATCTCTATTTGGGTACAGGCGATGAGATCATTGCAGGTAACCAATTCGTTTCGGACAAACAAGGATCTTTCACTGTTTGGGCTGCATACGGAACTGTTATCTCGAACGAGGTAACCATCAACGTTGTGGCTACTCCACCTGCTGCACCTGAGGCTCCAAAGGACACAAACCCTTCGAAGACTAACTTCAAGCGTCGTGTATTGCTTACCCAGATTACAGGTACAGGTTGCCAGTACTGCCCATTGATGATCAACGCAGTACACCAGGCTATGACAGGCTCTTATGGCGAGAGCGCAGTTCTTGCTGTTGCTCACCTCTGGAACGACAACGACCCTGCATATCTCTACGATGCGCAGACTCTCGACAACTCGCTCGGAGCAAATGGTGCACCATACCTCTTTATGGACTTGAACAAAAAGTATGACACCCAATATACAAAGGCGGCTATCGACAAGAACATTCAGGCTCGTCTCGACGAGGTAGCAGTACGTGGTGGCATCGCTGTTAATTCGGCTTACCACGCAGAGGAGAACTACATCGTTCTCAACGCAACCGTTAAGGCTAAGACCACAGGCGAGTTCCGCATCGGTGCTTGGTTGTTGGAGGACGGCATCAAGGCTACTCAGACTAACCCTAACGGCTACGCTCCTGCTCAAGGTGTTGATTTCAACACTCACGACGACTGCATTCGTTTGGCTGATAGCAAGTACACCTCGAGCAACTACACAGGTTATTCGATTGGTACAATCGAGGCTGGTCAGACCGCTTCACGTGAGTTTGCATTCAAGTTGAAGGCTAACGGTACAGGCGGCGCAACAAAGTGGAACCACGACAATCTCAAGGTTATCGTATTCATCTCGACCAAGGAGGATACCGGCACCTGGTGCGTAAACAACGTTGTTTCGTGTCCAAAGGATGGCTCGGTAGATTTCGAGTACGAGAACTAAACAACAAGTTGCTTAACAAGAAAAAGCACAAGGCTTCGGCTTTGTGCTTTTTTTATTAGTGAGTAGTGAGTAATTAGTAGAGAGTAGTTTAGGACAAAAAAAGCCAATGGCTAAGGGCTAATGGCTAATAGCAATATAATTCTGTCAAAATAGTTGGCTTTTGGAGAACAACGAGACCATTTTTGTATTATTTTTGCTATGCAAAAAGGTAAAACAAAAGTTGCTATTCACCGACATCATATATGGTCCTATCCGTTCACGCCGTTTGGGTATCTCGCTCGGCGTAAATTTGTTGCCACTTCACTCGAAGTTGTGCAACTTCGACTGTATATACTGTGAGTGCGGCTGGAACGACGACAATCGTGCCGAGAAGCCACGTTTTAACACCCGTGAGGATGTTCGCACAGCGTTGGAAGCGACACTATCAAAAATGGAGACAGAGGGTGCTTTGCCCGATGTAATAACCTTTGCTGGTAATGGCGAGCCTACAATTCACCCCGAGTTCGAGGGTATCATCGACGACACGATTGCTCTGCGCAACAAGTACGCTCCCGAGGCGAAGGTCTCGGTATTGAGCAACGCCACCCAGCTCCATCGTGAGGGTGTGCGCAACGCACTGCACAAGGTTGATAATGCAATTTTGAAGCTCGACTCGGCATTGACAGCGACTGCAAAACTTATCAACAAGCCACAGGGCGACTACTCGGTAGAGCGCATCGTAGAGCAGCTCGAGGGCTTTGGCAGAGAGTTTGTCTTGCAGACTATGTTTCTGCGTGGCGAGTACAACGGAGCGTTGGTCGATAACACAACAGCAAGCGAAGTAGAGGCTTGGTTAGCCGTAATGGAGCACCTGCGACCGCATAGCGTTATGGTCTACTCGATAGACAGAGCAACCCCTTGCAAGACGCTTGAGAAAGTAGAGCGAGAGGAGCTCGAGAGAATAGCCGATAAAGTACGAGCACTCGGCATAGAGTGTTCAGCAGTGTAAAAGTTAGACAATAGACGAGAGAAATAGACGAGAGAATTTTGCTCTCTAAAAAATAATAAAAAAATGCACGAAATACCACATATTGAACCATATCTTTTGATACCCTTTGGCGTGATGTTGCTATCGATTGCGATATTACCGCTCGTGGTGCCACGCTTTTGGGGTAAGAACATAAATAAGTTGCTCTTTGTATTGGTAGTATCGATACCTACGGCGATGATGTTGTCACGTGCGGGGTTGAGCGAGAATCTCAAACACCAGATGATCTACGACTACATTCCGTTTATCGCCCTTTTGGCGTCGCTCTACGTGGTGACGGGAGGTATTCACATCCACTACACCACTACGCCACGACCTATCGTGAATGCTACGATTATGTTTATTGGCTACGGCTTGGCTTCGTTGGTGGGTACTACTGGTGCAGCAATGTTGCTCATACGACCTCTGCTCGAGATAAATCGTGATCGTCAATATAAGATTCACACCATCTTGTTCTTTATCGCTATTGTGGCAAACTGCGGAGGTGTGCTCACACCACTTGGCGATCCGCCATTGTTCCTGCTCTACCTGCGTGGTGCGGAGTTCTCGTGGTTCCAGACACTCTTCCCACAGTGGGTATTCGTGGGCTCGGTGTTGATTTTCCTATATGTCGTTATCGACACCTACATCTGGAAACGCAAGGAGGTGCTTGGCGTGCGCCCTCGTGATGTAGACGAGGAGGATGAACCGATTAAGATTTCGTTCTCGGGTGCTGTAAATCTATTCTACCTCTCGACAATATTGCTCTCGGTGGCGTTTATCAACCCTAACGAGATTCCAGCAATGGCAGCGGAGGATGCACCGTGGTATATGCGATTCTTGCGTGAGATAGTGCTCGTAACCGTAATGTTGCTCTCGATAATCTCGACCAAGCGTCGTGTGCGCAAGGTCAACCACTTCTCGTGGGAGCCTATTACCGAGGTGGCAATACTCTTCGTCGGTATCTTCGTGACTATGACTCCGGCGTTGCTCTACCTGAATGCGAATGCCGCTTCGCTCGGCGTTACCGAGCCTGCGCAGTTCTTCTACGCTTCGGGAGCGTTGAGTTCGTTCCTCGACAATGCACCTACGGCGGTGGCTTTCCATACCGTAGCGGCAGGTTTGCCCGATGTTGCAGGCGTTCCAATGGTGGCGGGAGTTCCCGAGTCGATGCTTAAGGCTATCGCCCTCGGTTCGGTATTGTTCGGTGCAATGACCTATATCGGCAATGGACCAAACTTTATGGTTAAGGCAGTAGCCGAAAACGACGGCTTGCGTATGCCTTCATTCTTTGGCTATATCTTCAAGTTCTCGCTGATTATCTTGTTGCCTACCTATATATTAATGGCGTGGGTGTTCTTTTAGACGAGAGACGAGAGACGAGAGACGAGAGAAAATTAGGGAGTTTAGGGAATTTAGCGATTGCCCTAAGCTCCCTAAATTCATTAAACTCACTCAAAAAAAGAAACCCTAAATTGCACTTTTAAGGAGGAAAATACAAGGCGCACAAAAAATCGGGCGCGCAGCATACTAAAGCGTATGTGAGCAGCCCGATTATTGAAGTGCAACGCAGTAGTTGCCCCTTAAAAATGCAATTTACTCGATTTCCCAGTCATATCCATCCTTACGATCCTTAACTCGGATACCGATGGCGATGAGCTTGTCACGAATCTCGTCGGAGAGAGCCCAATTCTTATCAGCCTTAGCTTGGAGTCGCATATCGAGGAGCATAGTCACAAGTGGAGAAACCATATCCTTTCCACCAGACACCTCTGCCTTCTCGTTCTCGAGACCGAGGATGTCGAATACCCAACGCTGAACGGTTGCCTCAGCCTTCGCCTTATCCTCAGCGGTAAGGGTTTGCTTGCCCTCGGTGAGCTGGTTGAAGAGACGAACGTAGTCGAACATAGTCGAGATTACGATTGGCGAGTTGAGGTCGTCGGCCATAGCCTCGGCGCAACGGGTCTCAATCTCGTCTACGTTGAATGACGAAGTTGCCGATACAGGAGCCTTGTGGAGCGCCTCGATACCCTTCATAAGGCGGTCGAGACCCTTCTCTGCTGCCTGCAACGCCTCGTTCGAGAAGTCGAGAGTTGAGCGATAGTGCGCCTGAAGGATGAAGAAGCGAACGGTCATTGGCGAGTAGGCCTGCTCCAAAGCAGGGTGGTCGCCATTGAACATCTGCTCGAGGGTGATGAAGTTGTTGTACGACTTACCCATCTTCTTACCGTTGATGGTAATCATATTGTTGTGTACCCAATAGCGTGCCGAGTCGTGACCGAGAGCTGCGGTAGATTGTGCAATCTCGCACTCGTGGTGTGGGAACATCAAGTCCATACCGCCACCGTGGATATCGAACTTCTCACCGAGGTACTTGGTACTCATTGCCGAGCACTCCATATGCCAGCCTGGGAAGCCATCGCTCCAAGGTGAAGGCCAACGCATAATATGCTCTG
>JAFYQY010000143.1 GCA_017559685.1 Alistipes sp. | reverse complement strand
CTGGAAGTGCTTAGCGTAAGATGAGGCACGCTTAGCACCACCCATATCTGGTGAGGCGATAGACAAGTCTGGAATCTGCAACTTCTGGATGTAAGGCACGAAGATGCCTGAAGCGTAGAGTGCATCCATTGGCAAGTCGAAGAAGCCCTGAATCTGGTCGGCGTGGAGGTCCATAGTCATCACACGCTGAACACCCGCTGCGATGAGCATATTGGCAACAAGGCGTGCGGTGATAGGCACACGAGGACGATCCTTACGGTCCTGACGTGCCCAGCCGAAGTAAGGGATAACGGCGATAACCTGGTGTGCTGATGCACGACGTGCAGCATCGGCCATCATCAAAAGCTCCATCAAGTTGTCTGATGGTGGGAATGTTGACTGGATGATAAAGACTGTGCAACCACGAATAGACTCGTGGAAGCAGGGCTGGAACTCGCCGTCGCTAAACTGCAAAACGTCGGAGTCACCAAGCTGAATGCCGTACTCGGCAGCGATTTTCTCTGCGAGGTAGCGTGAGCCTCGACCTGCGAAGAATTTAATTTTATGGATCGCCATAATTTATGATTGGTTAGTTAAAGTAGCACAAATTTACACCAAATTAGCCGAATAAACAACTTTTTTGGACTGAATTTATCAATAATTTGTAAGTAGCGTCTCGATATACTGGAGTATCTCCTCGCGGCCAGTGCCCTTTTCGCTCGACGAGACGAACATCGCGGGAAGCTCCTCCCACTGCTCTGCGAGCTGACGCTTATAGGCTGTGATACTGCGGTTTAGCTGTGCCTGAGAGAGCTTGTCGGCCTTGGTGAAGATGATGCCAAAGGGGATGCCATTCTGCCCTAAAAGCTCGATGAAGCTAAGGTCTATCTTCTGTGGCTCGAGGCGTGAGTCGACAAGCACAAAGAGGTAGTGGAGCTTCTGGCACTTGAGCACATAGTCGGTGATGATCTTCGAGAACTCTCCGCGTGCGGTCTTCGATACGCGGGCGTAGCCATATCCTGGTAGGTCGACAAGATACCAGCTATCGTTGATTGTGAAGTGGTTGATGAGCTTTGTCTTGCCTGGTGTTCCCGAGACCTTTGCCAGCCCCTTGATGCCTGTGAGCATATTCACCAGCGACGACTTACCCACGTTGCTTCGCCCGATGAAGGCGATGTCGCGGAGGTCATCCTTAGGCACCTGAGAGATACGCTCCGAGCTGCACTTGAACTTAGCTTTTACTGTGATGGCCATTGTTTACTAATTTATAGAACATACCTTAATTTGCGTGCAAAGGTACGAAAAAATGAAAAATTTACCTATATTTGTATAATATATTGACGCTAAAACCTAAGAAATATGAAGAAAGAGTGGAACGATGTGCGTGAATTTCACGAGAAGTTCGGACATCCCGTGGCCTCGGAGCCTAAGATGATTGATAAGAAGCGTGCCTTGTCGCGTGCTAAGTGGATGCAGGAGGAGGTCTCGGAGTTCCTCATAGCTGACGATATCTACGAGCAGGCAGATGCTATGATCGACCTTATGTACTTCGCCCTCGGCACGATGGTGGAGATGGGTCTCGAGGCTGACGAGCTCTTCGAGATTGTCCAGCAGGCAAATATGGCCAAGCTATGGCCCGATGGCAAGCCACACTACAACCCTAAGGATGGCAAGGTCATAAAGCCCGACACCTGGGAGGACCCAGCACCTAAGATTAAGGCTTATATCGATGCGGTGATTGCCGCTAAAAGGTGAGATTAGCTACTCATCACTAATCTGGAGGGTTGCGAGGTCCGCGATATCTGCCCCCTTGTCGCGACCCTCCATAAATGCCGAGACCCTATAGCGAAAGCCTACCTCCTGGGCTATCGAGCCAATACGCTCACGCCACACCTCGTAGCCTTTGCCCTCGTCGGGGAGCAGTATGACGTGTCGTCCCTTGAGGTGGCGTAGGCGTGAGGCCGTGAGACCCATCATCGAGTCTACGGCGAGCCATAGGTATTGGGGGTAGAGGATAGCACCCACGTGGGCCGTTTTGTAGGCCTCGACGATGGCCACAGTATGCTCTGTGTTGTGGCGTAGGAGGTGCTCGCCATAGAGGCACTGCTCGAGGTGCCAATCCTCGGCGAGGATGCCTCGGCTCTTGAGGTCGCTGTGTACCCAGCCTATCGAGCCAGCCTCTTTGCGGCGTTTGCCCGTTGTGGGGTCGTAGGCCATAATCTTGCCTGTGCGTAGTCGACCCTCGAAGTCTCGTTGCCAGAATATCACACGCTTGTCGGCGGTCATACCCATCTCGTAGAGGTCGTAGACACGCTGTGCCTCCTCTGTGCCGTATGTCGTGGCGAGCCACCGCACGTGGTCGGCCAGCACGGGAACGCTCCTACTACGCTCGAATATCCACTCGGGGATATAGCCTACGGGGGGAGGCGAGAGGGAGGGGGAGCGTAAGGAGTTTAGTGAGTTTGAGGAGCTGAGGGAGTTTAAGGAGTTTAAGGAGCTGAGGGAGTTTAGTGAGTTTAAGGAGTTTAAGGATGAGCTATTGCTACTCTCCCTAAATTCCCTAAAATCCTTAAATTCTCTATTCTCCTTAAATTCCTTAAATTCTCTACTCTCCTTAAAATCCCTACTCTCCCTAACCTCCCTACTCTCTCTCACCTCCCTACTCTCTCTCACCTCCCTACTCTCCCTACTATCACCTCTCTCCCTCAGCCAGGGGTGGTCCTCGAAATATTGGCGAGGGGTGTAGTGGTAGCCGCACTTGTCGAGGCGTGAGCACTTGCCCACATCGGGGGATACATATATATTGTTGTTGTGGGTGTCTACATAGCGTGTGAAGACCCCCTTTCGGTGGCACGCGGGGCATACATAGCGTGAGCCGCAACCACGATAGCGTTCTAATGTGTATCGGTACATAGTAGTAATTGGTAATTAGTTATTGCATTGGTTCTGCTGGGATGGGTTCGGACAACGTTCTCTCGAGAGGGAGAGTAAGGAGAGTAAGGAGCTGAGGGAGTTTAAGGAGTTTAAGGAGTTTAAGGAGTTTAGGGAGTTTAAGGAGCTTAAGGGATTTAGTGAGTTTAAGGAGTTGAGGGAGTTTAGGGAGTTTAGTGAGTTTAAGGATGAGCTAATGCTACTCTCCCTAAATTCCTTAAATTCTCTAACCTCCCTACTCTCTCTAACCTCTCTCCTCTCCCTACTATCACCTCTCTCCCGCAGCCAGGGATGGTCCTCGAAATATTGGCGAGGGGTGTAGTGGTAGCCGCACTTGTCGAGGCGTGAGCACTTGCCCACATCGGGGGATACATATATATTGTT
>JAFYQY010000142.1 GCA_017559685.1 Alistipes sp. | reverse complement strand
TCGACGGTTTGAACTTCCTCACAGGTAAGCGTCTCTCAGAGATTAATAAGATGGCGGAGCTCGGCGTGCGTATTGCACATATCGACGGTGGTGTGCCTAACCTCACTATCGAGATTGAGCGTATCGATGAGCGTACTATCGGTCAGCTCTTGTACTTCTTCGAGAAGGGTTGCGGTATCAGCGGCTATATGCTCGGCGTGAACCCATTCAACCAGCCAGGTGTTGAGGCTTATAAGAAGAATATGTTTGCTCTGCTCGATAAGCCAGGCTACGAGGAGGAGTCAAAGGCTATCAAGGCTCGCTTGTAAGAGTTGATACATAATATGTATAAATTATTGGGCTACTCACACGCGTGGGTAGCCCAATAACTTTAGTGCTGGACTGCGGTTTAGAATGCCATAATATAATCAGCGTACTTAGCCCACGACTCTGAACTCTTGTATGCCTCAACTGACTCAGCGGGGACATATATCTCAAGGTCGGCAGGAACATCGTGCTGACTGTCGCGGAAGAGATCTATCTTTAATGACGGAGGCGTTGTTGCCTTAAGTGTTATCTTATTCATCTTGCTGCACTTCAAGAAAGGAGCATCACCAATGCTCACGATACCCGAGCCAAAGGTTACGGATTGTAGGCTCTCGCAGCCCGTAAACATTTGATCCTCAATCTGCTCTACACTATCGGGTAGAGTGATATCAACAAGGCTCAGACAGCGATAGAAGGCGGCAAGGCTGATAGTTTTAATGCCTTCGGGGATTACAATCTCGGTGAGTGATATACACTCATTAAAGGTGTACATTGGGATATTTACCAAGCCACTCGATAGTGTTACGCTCTTTAACTCTCGGCAAGCATTGAATAGATTTCCCTCAATCTCGGTAACGCTATTAGGCATCGTAAACTCCTCCAGGCCAGCGTGGTCAAAGGCACAAGCACCAATCTTAGTCACTCCATTGTGAAGATGTATGCACCTCAGGTTGTCAAACATAAAGGCGTATCTTGGGATTTTATTAACACTCTCTGGGATAGTAATCTCGCTAACCCTCTCTCCCTGAACATACAACGCACTCTTAGTCGTATTCTCCTCAAGACCCTCTAAAATAGGGCCATTAAATGTGATATTGCACCACGCAGCGAGGTCATCAATATAGATGTTGCGAAGCTTTGTTACCGAGAACATCTGCTCGCTAAGCTGTGTAATTCCAGAAGGTATATTTATGGTATGCAGGTCGTAGCACCACTGGAACGCATCATTGGCGAACGACTGAACGCTATTAGGGAGTATAATTTTTGTGACGTTGCTCTTAGAGTTGAAGTAAGCAGAGGGGATATGGGTCAGATTCTCAGCAAAGGTTACAACATACTTTTCATATATAGGATGATCGACCGAAACAACAGCAGGGCCATTGTTGCTCTTAAACTCGATGGGTTGACCATCACTTGTGAAGTACCATAGCTGGTTACTCATAGGCACTGGTGTATTCACGCCAATGCTGAAACTCTCTGTCGATAGCTTGTTGACGCCATCAGAGATGGTTACATTGCCAGTTGCACCCACATCGCCACGATATAGTTCCATAGGGAGGGTGTCGCAAGCAAACTCCACGTAGAGCCACCCCTGCCATTCCTCTGCCTTGTCAGGAGCTGAAGCTATAACAATAGGGGTGTCGCTACCCTCCAAAAGAATATTAAGCGTCACCATATCTGTGTGATACTCAGTAATTTTGTTGATTATCTCTTTAGGCTCAATAATTAAATACATAGGGAGTATAGCACCACTAAAGCTCTCCTCTACGCACTCGATACGTAGCACGTCATCGGCACTTGTGTGCTGATAGTCCAACTGTGTGATGTTGGGAACTATGTCCTGAGGCAAAACTACGGGTTCGGGTTCGGGCTTTGGCTGTGGGTCTACAGGTTCTGGCGTTGGCTTATCGCAAGCAACAAGGGCCACGATGGCCAGTAAGATGGTAAACAATCTCTTCATAGTGATTTGTGTGATTATTATATATGTACATCGTATTGCTTCGGCTCAATACAGCAAGAGAGTGGCAAAAGCGTTACAAATATAATAAAAAATTATTACATATACCCCCCCCTATAACAATTTACTATTTTTAGTATTAGATTGAATGGGGCGATATGAGTTATGATGTGTTTAGATAGGTTTCGATGCAAGATGTATTAACCCATTTCGACTCATCTTAACTCATTGAAACGTACACGGTGCTTATCGCCGCATAGAATTTGAAGTCAGGGTGATGTGGTAGTGATACATCGCAAAAGAAATTGCCCTGAATGGGTAGTACTTGCGTACGTCCCATTCAGGGCAATGATTGAGAGGCCGCAGATGCAGCCTTATCATCGCAATTAGAGCTGTGGACCAGCTGCTACGAGTGCCTTACCCTCCTCGTTAGTTGTGAACTTAGCGAAGTTCTTAACGAAGCGACCTGCGAGGTCCTCAGCACGCTTGTTCCACTCTGCAGCGTCTGCGTAAGTGTCGCGTGGGTCGAGGATAGCTGGGTCAACGCCTGGGAGAGCTGTAGGAACCTTGAAGTCGAAGTAAGGAATCTGCTTGGTAGGAGCTGCATCGATCGAACCATCGAGGATAGCGTCGATGATGCCGCGGGTATCCTTAATCGAGATACGCTTGCCGGTACCGTTCCAACCGGTGTTAACGAGGTAAGCGGTAGCACCTGAAGCCTGCATACGCTTTACGAGCTCCTCACCGTACT
>JAFYQY010000141.1 GCA_017559685.1 Alistipes sp. | reverse complement strand
GATGCGGAAGTTGTAGGCCTGCACCTTCTTGTCGCCCGAACCTGTTGGCAAAACAGACTTTTTGTTGACACCCCAAAGCAGACCGCTGCTCTTCTTTCCCGGAATAACATAAGGATCTACATCTACAGTAAACTGATGCTTGCGTCGAACCTGCACACCGTTGTACTCCTCGTTATAGACCTTATTATCCTCACGACCAACGGTATAAGAAACTCCTGCAAGAGCCATCAAATCACCCTCATAGGTACAGTCGATAAAGACTTTTGCCTCAACTACAACATTGCCCTTCTTTCCGGGAGCAGCAGAGTCCTCGAGAGTGATATTTGCGATGCGGTCGCCCTCCTTCTTTGCGGCAACAATGCGGCGATTACACCAAACCTCGATATTCTCCTCGGCAATGTAATCCTTGAAGATTTTCTCGGCAACATGTGGCTCGAATACCCACTTCTCCAACGAACCATAGTGAGTACCAAGTCGACGATAAAAATCAAGGGCAAGACCTTTCACAACATACTTGTTACCGATGTCGGTCATTCCCAAACCACCCGACGACATTCCGCCGATGTGAGTAGTAGGCTCGATGAGCAAAACGCTCTTTCCCTGCTTCTTTGCAGTGTAAGCAGCAATAACACCGAGCGAAGTTCCGCCATATACACAGATATCCACGCTCTTTGCCACCTCCTTTTTAGGAGCAGCATTTAGCGGTAAAATAAGGCTAATGGCCAGAATAAATAGCAAAATCTTTTTCATACTAAAAATGTGTTAATGTTTTATTTGTTTTTGTTGCATTTCGTTAGTTCGTAGAAGCCCAACTTCCGTTTGAGCCCGTCATATCGTCCGGAGTAGTATTGCCCTGCTGGGTTGTCTTACTCCACTCTGTGTGCTCGTCCTTGAAGAAGCTCGTTGCGATTGAAGCATTAAACCAATCGCCTACATCAACTACTTTCAATGCCGAATTACCATCAACAAATATGTAGCGAAGGTCGCTGTTATTCTTAATATCGAGCGATGTCAAAGCATTGTTGTTCAGGCGCAAGCCTCGCAATGCTGTATTCTTCGAGAGGTCGATGCCCACAAGTTTTGAGTCGTTGGCATTAATCATCAACAACGCCGTAGCAGGTGCAACATCGATAGTTGTAAAGTTGGTAAATGCTGCGTGCAAGTAGTTGAGAGCGGTATTGCCCACAAGTGTCAACTCGCTTACTGGATTATGGCTGATAGCCAAACGCTTCAAATTGCTCAAACCGTTAACCTTAATCAACGAAAGGTTATTGCGGGTGCAAGTGAGCGATTTAAGCGATAAGTTGTTGCTTGCATCGAGCTGTGTCAGCTTATTATCGTCGCACACCAAACGCTCCAATGCCACCAAAGTCGATATATTCAACTCTGTGAGTCCGCAACCATTGCAGTACAATGCTACGAGGTTGGTATTATTAGCAACATTCAAAGTCGAAACCTTCGAGTATGCACAGTTGAGCATAGTGAGGTTTGAGAGAAGCGACACATCCAGCGAAGTCAATGACTCACATCCACGAAGGGAAAGCTTCGAGAGATTTGTGTTGCTGTTCAAATCGAGCGATGCAATCGGAGTACCCGAGAGAACCAACTCCTCCAACTCGGTATTATTGCTCAAATCGAGCGATACGATAGCTGTATTTGCGCAGTTGAGCTTGCGGAGTTTAACATTCTTGCTCAAATAAATTGAAGTGAGAGAAGTAGGTATACCCTGAATATCCAACTCTTCGAGGTTTGGCAAGTGCTGCAAGTCGCTCAAATCGGCAATATCGTCAGTCTCGAATGTGAAATACTCCTTCTCGACACGACGCCACAAGGTGATGCTTGTAATTGCGTCCAATTCGTCCTGCGAAAACTCACCGTCGTCGTCTGTATCATAATTGTTGTTAAGTAGGAATGCCTTAAAGTTTGCATTAGCAAATATCACAGCAGGCTTTGCGCCATTCTGTGTTACGGTCAGTGTTACACTCTCTACACCCTCGCCCGACAAGGTGATAGTTGCAGTGCGAGGTTCAGTAGTCTCATTTTTGGCTACGGTAAACACCATCTGATGAGCAGCCATAGCACGGGTTGGCTCTGCCAAAGTAATCCAATCAGCGTCAATCTCTGCCGAAAGTTCGGTATTGGTCAGCAAATCAACAACGATATTTCCACCTTCTGCTCCGACCTCATATACGGTCTTCTCAACGAGCAAGCCCTTTGCCGAAGCCTGTGTTACAGGGATATATATCTCCTCAGCAACACCATCGCCCTTAATAAGAATCTCACAGTTGCGCTCTTCTGTTTCCTTATTTGCCAATACCTCAACTTCGATTTTGCCATTGCCTTCGCCGTGGTATACTCTCAAAAATAGCCACTCGGACTCGCAACTTGCTCTCCATTTTGTATCGCTTGTAACGGTCAAGAAGTATACACCTTTTGCTGCTGTTGCCTTGATTTCGCTCTCTGCAACACATAACTTCGCAGTAACGTCAGTGGTGGTGTCGGGAGCACAGGCTGCCAAGCCAAAAAACAATGCTATAATAATCAGATATTTTTTCATAATCAAAATCTTTTGGGGTTATAACTATTTATTAAGCATTGGTTCGAGAATTGGCATTATCGCCTGCTCCATAATGTAGTAGCCCTCGGTTAAAAGGTGGCAGTTGTCATTTGAGAACTTTGGATCAAGGGAGCCATCTGCTTGTACAAACAACGAATAGTAATCTACATACTCGCAGTTGTTGTTCGCTGCCCACTCCTCGACAATGGTGTTCAACTGAGGAATAAAGTTAGCAGGCACGGCATTTGTATTCCAATTATAACCAGACGATGGAAGCACGCTGCACAACACGACCTTAATACCGGCCTCTTGCGCCATCTTCGCCATATAAAAGATATTGCTGCTAATCTGCTCGGCTGTTACAAATACGCCATTGTTCTGTGCGATATCGTTAGCGCCAGCGAGGATAACTACCACCTGAGGGTGCTGGTCAATCACATCGGAAGCGTAGCGTTTAAGCATATCGCCCGTAGTCTCATCATCGATACCCTTACAAAGAAAATTGTTGGTAGAGAAGAAAGAATCTCTATATTTCCCCCAATTATGGGTGACGGAATCTCCAAAAAACACTACCAGCGGATTGGCGAATACAATGCTCGGTAACACGCACAAAAGTACGGTTGCAAGCATTACTCTAAAAAATCGTTTAATAGCCATTTTTGATATAATTTGTTATATGATTAATTGCATTATTTATTCTGTTTACCATTCTACCTTCTCCGTGTAGGTAGTACCGAAGTTGTCTTTTACACGAACTTCTCCAGAGCGAACACCCTCGCTTGGCTTGATGCGGAACATATAGCGTGACTTTGCAGGTTTCGCATAATTAGCCGCTCGACCTTTGATGTGGCTCAACTTTTCGGTAAAGATCTGCATATAGTCAGGATCAGCTTCGGCAAACTGTTCGAACTCGCCGACCTTCTTGCCGTTTTCCCACCACTCAACAGTCGACCAATTCGAATCTGGCGAGTAGTTCCAGATGTTAGCCTTCACGTAGCCGTCGCCCGTGCGAATAGGTGAGAAAGTACGCATCTGGTAGTTGCGGTCGTGACCGACACTTTTGTACCACCACTTAACATCTTCACCATCAACCTCTACGACCATATAGCCATTTGGGCGACCGGCGGCATCCATCTCCATATTCGTGCGCAGAGCACCTACGCAACGACATACCGAGATGCACGAGAAATGGCTCATATCCTCGTAATCAGGCTTTCCTGCATACTCAAACTCATAGTTGGTATGATAGTGACCCGACCACGAATAAACTCGCTTATATGGCTTGATAAGCTCGGTATATTTCTTATAGTTTACATTGTACTTACCGTAAGAGGCATTAGGGTTATTACCCGGCTTCTTCCAAAGGTTAGCGTGACCACAAATATAGATTGTATAGTCGTGTGGAATATAACTCAAATCCTGCTTCAACCATTCCAACTGCTCGTTATCCAAGCCAGAACCATAGTGTTTCTTTGCATTTGCACGGCTGTACTCGATACTGTTTACCATCACATAGTGAATCTTGCCAATGGTGAACGAGTAGTAGGTAGGCGACACATACTCCTCGAAGTATGGAGTTCCCAACTTACCCTCGATAATGTTCATCTGATCGTAATCGTGATTACCAATTATATGGCACATAGGGAACGAGAGAGGGGCGCTGATGTCCATATAGTCATCATATCCTGCCATCCAGTTGTAAACCAAGTCACCAAGGTTGATGGCGAAGAACTCACCATTTGTAGTCTTCTTAAAATCCTCTACATCAGGGAGTACAACATCACGATAACGCTCGCCAGAGCCGTCGTGACCGAGACCTCGCATCTGTGGGTCGCCGATCATAACTACGGTGTACTTATCGGTAGACTCCGTACGTTTTGCAAGGGTAAAGTTTGCTGTAGCAGCCTTCTGGTGACGAGGGATACGAGCAAAGTTCTGAATCACACTCTTGCGATGCGGAATTTGATAGCCGTCAGGGATAGAGATAAACACGAAACGAGTATTTTTCATATCACTCTTCAATGCGTAGTGGCCATTGCTGTCGGTAGCAACACACTGCTTACCGTCCGAAACAACGCAACCAACGATAGGCTCTCCCTGATCGGTAGCAACACGGCCAAAGATAGTCGAGCCGTCAGCCAAAGGCTCTGCCGCAGTAGCATAGTTGTGGAACTCTCCACCTTGAACATCTACAGTTGTGATGTAACCGGCGATATTACCACAACGGCCTGTTGCAGCCTTAACCTCTCCCTTATTTGCGCAGTCAAGGAAGTGTACCGAAGCCTTAGCGTTACCACCGGCCTTGCCTACAATACCTCCCGTATGGATAGCGTTGTTGTGATTGGCATAGTTGTTACCACCTGAAAGACTCTCTACTTTTCCGTAGTTTACGCAGCGGCGAAGATAGGCTGCAAATCTATTCTTATTTGGCGTATAAATCATACCTACTATACCGCCAATGAAAGAGGGCTTTGTAGGGCTTGCACCGATGAAGTGTGCCTCGCCGCGGTTATTGCAGTTTACGAGGTGAACCTCACGGCCGATAGTTGCTGCAATTCCACCCACGTGAGCAGGTACAGTATTTGCACATTCAACCTTGCCGAAGTTTGTACAGTCGGCAATAACCATCTTATTGTGTGGCATAGCGCAGATTCCTGCTATATGAGCTGTGCTGATACCCGACGAGAATACAGTGCCGAGGTTGTCGCAGCATATAATATCACTCTTTGTGAAACCCACGATACCTGCCACCCAGCTCTCGCTGGTACCGCCTGCATCCGGAGCGTTCGAGGTGCTTGTCACATTGCCATAGTTGAGGCACAATTTAACAGTTGTCTTGAACGCCTCACCAATAATGCCTCCGATCTTGTCGTTACGGGCGTCATTCTTCGAATTCACATTACCATAGTTCTCGCAACGGGCTGTTGTAGCACCAGCAAGAACCTTATGGTAGGTTGCACCGCAAATACCACCGACATTAACGGTAACCACTTTACCCTTCTCACGACTGCAATAGATGCTTGCAGAGCTAATATCACCATAGTTGCGACAGCGATATACAACATATCGGTTGGATCCAACTATACCACCCACATAGACATTGCCGTCGGTAAAGTTTGACTTGTGAGTCAACGCTCCGTGAGTCTCACAATTCTCGATAATACCTTTGTTGATATTGGCAATCCAACCTACGAAAGTTTCGCCACCTTTGGTCTGCGTCTTCATTACACACGAAGCGTCGATGCGGAGGTTCTGAATCTTACCTCCTTCCAAAAGCTCGTGGAAAAGTCCGTTCTGTGCCTTCCAATTCTTCAAAGCGTAGCCCTGACCGTCAAAAGTAGCACCGAATGACTGTATGGCTGGCATCTTCTTAACCTTCGCCATATCAATATCGGCTTCGAGGCATACTTCGCCCTTCTCATTCTTGAAGGCCGAATAGTCCTCGCCTTTGTTGATAGCGGTAACGAAGGCCAACAGCTCCTTTGCATTTTTGATACCACCAGCATATACTGCCACTACCGAGAGCAGTAGCGCAAGGGTTAGAGTCAATCTTCTTAAATGTTTCATATCGTTTGTAGTTTATTCGTATTTTTACCAGCTAATAGTTTGCGAGTACTCGTTGCCGAAGCGATCCACGACCGTAATCGTTCCATTGCCCTTCGGATTTGGCTCGTAGATACGGAAGATTGTGTGAATATTATTGTTGCCAGGACCATACTCGTTACCACCTGCCAACTTATAGCCGTAAGAGTAGTAGTGATTTTGAATCTCGTATGTAGCCAAGCAGTAAGCTTCCTTGTGTCCAAGTTTTGACATTGTTGCACCGTTGTACTTCGGTTTCTCCCACTTATCGTCCCAGAGAAATACATTTACATAGACATACTTATTTGCCGCATTACCTGCAATCATTTCATCATAGGAGTTGTGATACTGCCCAGGCTTATAGACCTTCATCTGGTACGCCTCGGTCAACTTTGCACCATCTTTGTGCATCTTTGCCTCTCCATTCTCGTCGAAGTCGTAGTCGCGATACTTATACTCTGGTCGTGGTGATGTACTACCCGTAAAACCCTTATGCTGATAGAGAGTAGGCTTAAAATGCCACGAGATCTCGTCGCCGTCAACCTCCACTACGGTGTAACCACGTGGAGTACCGTTTATAGCATACTCATTTGTCCACAATTCGCCAGTCGAGCGAGCCACGGTGTGAACCTCTATATTTTTGAGGTTCGACGACTCTGGGTATACATAGTTGAATGTTGTGTGTGCGTGACCTGCCCACGCGTGCACTTTCGCATATTTCGATAAGAGTGCAGCGTAGTCGCTACGGTGCCCCTGCGTATACTTAGAACGCTCGGCCATATTGATACCCATAAACATCGGCGAGTGCGCAGCTACCATAATTGTTGTCGAACGGTCCACATACTGAAGGTCGTTCTGCAACCACTGCCACACCTCGTCTGTAAGTCCCTGATCGTACTCACGCAACGAGTTGTCACTGGAACGAATCTTCATGATGAGGTTATCCAATACAACATAGTGCTGCTTGCCGAGGTTGAACGAGTAGTAGGTCGGACCGAGGTGCTCCTCGTACTTGCGACGACCCTCGGTGTCGTTCTTGGCTGTGTAGTCGTTGTCGTGGTTACCGAGGACATTGAACATCGGGAAACCAAGTGTCTTTAAGCCCGCAACATAGTTTGCGTAGAGCTTCATATCTTCGTGAACGATATCGCCGAGCATCATTCCATAAATATTGCGGTCTGTAATTGTTGCCGCCTTCTCCTTCATATCGAGGTAGAAGTCCTCGCACATATCGAGCGAGTGGTAGGCGATATTGTCGTAACCTGCACCGCTTGCACGAGGCTGTGGGTCGGCGCCTACGATAAGGGTGTAACGCTCGGGGTTATTTGCAACTGGATAGAACTCGAATGTATGTTGTACCATCTCATTTGCTCTCTCCTCGTCAGTTACGCGGTGATAGAAAATCGGTAGACCATTCTCATCTGTTGGCGCAGAGTAGCCCGAAGGGATACTTGCTGTGATAAACTTCGTGCGTGAGAGGTCACTATCGATCTCGAAGTAACCGTTTTCATCGGTTTGCACACACAGCAAGCCATCAGAAATAACCACGCCGGCGAGAGCTTTGCTACCGCCACCGTAGACGAGTCCCTTGACCGTAATCTTGCCGGTAGTAGTATATCCACCGTTATCGTTGTTGCCGTTGTTATTGCCACCATTATCAGGTGTACAAGCCAACGCCAAAATAAGGGTTAATATCGGAATAAAAAGTTTTCTCATCATTTATTGTTTCCGCTTTCAGTTCTTTTAGCTCCTCCGCTGAGTGGCCCGAAGACCACCCGATAAAGAGCATAAGATAATATTATTCGGTTAGATAGTAGCAATCCGTTGGAGTTGTGGTGGCATCTCCAACGAGGT
>JAFYQY010000012.1 GCA_017559685.1 Alistipes sp. | reverse complement strand
CCCACGCCGAGGATACCCCTCAAACCACCGGTACCAAACTCGAGGTCCTGGTAGAAGCTCTCGGAGAGTTCCTTGGGATCGTTGGCCATCATCTGGCGGATCTGCTCTTTGGTTTGCTCGTCATAATTTCCATCGAGCCACTTCTGGGCTCGGTCAAGAATATACTGTTCCATAATTTAATGAAAAGTTAGTTTATGGTTTTTTGTTTTAGGTCTTCGAATGAAATCATCTCAATATACAAAGGTATTTATTTTTTTTTATAAATTCTCAATATCAGTGTGTTAAAATGTTTTCAAAATAGAGGTTGCTATAATCCATAATAATTAATATTGAAAATACAAGTGTTGAGAATGTTTTTTTTAACAAAATTATGCACAATTTTGTGCTCGAAAATCATAGTTACCCAACAATATAAATGACAACAACACCGGAGACATATAATGAAGTGTGGAAGAGCTGCTTGTCGCAGATTAAAGCGCAAATCCCTAACGATGAGTTCGTTAGGTGGTTTCAGCCTATCGTGCCACTGAGCTACGATGGCAATATTTTGCGCTTGCGTTTGCCCGATGAGGAGAGTGTTTACCACATTGAGCATAACTACATTCCTGCAATTCGTCCTATCATACACAGTTTCTTTGGAAACAATATCCGTGTACGATATGCCGTTCCGCAGAATGTGACTGCCGATGCTCCAACCGAGGCAAATACCTCGCCGATGTCGTCATTTGTGTCGCAAAACGATACCACAAAGATAAAAAATCCCTTTGTGATTCCCGGCATTAAGAAGTTGGCAATTGATTCGCAGCTCAATCCCCGCTATACGTTCGACTCCTTTGTGGAGGGTGCTTGCAATAAGCTCGTGAGGAGCGTGGGTGAGGCTGTGGCGCAGGATCCCGGTCGCACCGCCTACAACCCCTTCTACATCTTTGGTGATTCGGGTTTGGGTAAGACCCACTTGGCACACGCCATTGGCCTTGAAATCAAAAAGAGGCACCCTGAGTTGCAGGTGTTGTATGTGTCGATGAATAAGTTCCAGGCGCAGTATACCACGGCAATTCTCAACAAGGAGCCCAACGATTTTATCAACTTCTACCAGATGGTCGATGTGCTGATTATTGATGATATTCAGGAGCTTTCGGGTAATAAGAGCAGCACTCAGAATGCGTTCTTTAACATTTTTAACCACCTCCACCTAACTGGTAAACAGCTTATTCTTACCTCGGATAAGCGTCCCTCGGAGTTGAGCGATATTAACGACCGCCTGCTCACCCGTTTCAAATGGGGCTTGGCTGCGGAGCTTACCGCACCCGACTACGAAACAAAGGTGAAGATCATCAGTAATAAGGCTCGCCAGGTGGGTAAGGATATTCCTGCGGAGGTTATTGAGTTTTTGGCAGAGAATGTTAATGATAACGTGAGGGAGATTGAGGGTGTGCTCTCATCGCTGATGGCAAATGCCGACTTCCTCAAGCGTAAGCTTACAATCTCGCTGGCCAAGGAGGTGCTCAAAACCTATGTAAAGATTGATCCCAAGGAGGTTTCCATTGGCCAGATTCGCAAGGTGGTGTGCGACTTTATGGAGATTAGCGAGGATGAGCTCGATTCGCCAAAGCGTACCCGTGATATTGCCCAAGCTCGCCAGGTGGCTATGTATCTGAGTAAGAAACACACAACCCTTCCGCTGTCGGTTATTGGTAGCTCGATTGGCGGTAAGAACCACGCAACAGTGTTGCACGCTTGCAAGGCTGTGAACAACCTCATCGAGACGGACAAGGCTTTCGCTCGCACAATGGACGAACTAGAACGCCGACTGATGGCAAAATAATAAGAATGAAGGCAGACCTGAGAGTCTGCCTTTTTTATTTTCACTTCCAACTTTTTTGTTCAGTTTTTGTTTTGTTGTTTGTGAATTTTTCTCTAATTTTACGATTAGATTTGCCGAGTGTGGCATTTGAGTAAAATGGTATGTTGAAAGTTGGTGACAAAGCACCTCTCTTTGAGGGTGTTACGCAGAGTGGCGAGAGCGTGAAGCTGGCAGATTTTGCCGGCAAGAAACTTATTCTCTACTTCTATCCGAAGGACAATACCTCCGGCTGTACGTTGGAGGCCAAGAGCCTGCGTGACGGCAAGGAGTCGCTCAAGGCCGATGGTTTCGAGATTGTGGGTGTGAGCCCCGACAGCGTGAAATCTCACCAGAACTTCTGCACCAAGCACGAGCTTAACTTTACCCTCATTGCCGACACCGACAAGTCCATAGCCGAGGCCTACGATGTGTGGAAGGAGAAGAGTATGTATGGTCGCAAGTATATGGGCATCGTTCGCACCACCTTCGTAATCGACGAGCAGGGTGTCATCATCCACATCTTCGACAAAGTGCGCACATCCGACCACTGGGTGCAGATTGCAGAGTGGTGGAAGTCCTACGGCAAATAGGTGAGAAAAGAGAATTATAAATATAAAAAAACAGAAAACTACTATGGCAGAGAAAGTTGCGGTTAATCCCGACAAACAGAAAGTGTTGAGCGCCGTGCTCGACAAAATCGAAAAAGACTTCGGTAAGGGCTCCATTATGAGGATGAGTAGCCAGGCTACTGAGCAGATTCCCGTAATCCCCACCGGCTCCATCACCTTGGACTGTGCGCTGGGTGTGGGCGGTTATCCCAAAGGTCGAATTATTGAAATCTACGGCCCCGAGTCGTCCGGTAAGACAACTCTTGCAATTCACGCTATTGCCGAGGCGCAGAAAGAGGGTGGTATCGCTGCATTCATTGATGCAGAACACGCCTTCGACAGTTTCTATGCTGCAAAACTCGGTGTGGATGTTGATAACCTGTTGGTGTCGCAGCCCGATAGTGGCGAGCAGGCGTTGGAGATTGCCGAGACCCTCATCAGGTCGAGCGCAATCGACATCATCGTAATCGACTCCGTTGCGGCGCTGACCCCCAAAGCAGAGATCGAGGGCGAGATGGGCGACGCAAAGATGGGTCTTCAGGCAAGGCTTATGTCGCAGGCATTGAGGAAACTCACTGCCGCTATCAGCAAGACCAAAACCGTTTGTATCTTCATCAACCAGTTGCGTGACAAGATTGGTGTTGTCTATGGCAACCCCGAGACCACTACCGGTGGTAACGCTTTGAAATTCTACTCAAGTGTGCGTATCGACATCCGCAAGACTTCGGTAATCAAGGATG
>JAFYQY010000140.1 GCA_017559685.1 Alistipes sp. | reverse complement strand
TTTCTGATTTACTACGTTCTTGAGCTTAACAGGAACATTGTTGCGCAAAACGCCGATACCCTCGGTGATGATTGTATCGCCTGGCATAAGTCCCTCCTCAACGATGTACTCCTTACCGTCGTTGATCTCGAATACGCCGATGATGGTAGCCTTCGACTTGCCGTTTACGACCTTGTATGCGTAAACCTTATCCTGAACCTCGTAAGTTGCGTTCTGTGGAATAACTACGCAATCATCTTGGTTGTGTGGAAGGATAACGATACCCGAACCACCCGAGATGAGCAATCGCTGCTTGTTAGGGAACTTCGCACGGAGAGTAACCGAACCTGTGGTTGCGTCGATGATACCCGAGATAGCCTCGATGATACCCTTCTCCGAGTAGATGCTACCGTCGTTGAGCTGCAACTGTACAGGAGGCAACGACTTCAAAGCGTTCTCGAGAGCACCATACTGGCGAGTGAGCGAGAGTACCTGACTTTCGCTCATCGAGAAGTAGACGTACATCTCCGAGTTGTCCGATACGGTTGTTATAGGTGTAGACTCCGAAGGACGTACGAGAGTACCAACACGGAATGGAAGTGTACCTACAACACCGTCTACAGGGCTCTTGATAAGGGTGTAAGCGAGGTTGTTGCTTGCGGTAAGCTCGTCGGCCTTAGCCTGAGCAAGCTCCGCCTTTGCGCTTGCAAGGCTTGTGCGAGCCATACGAAGGTCGTACTCCGACACGATGTTCTGCTCGAACAAAACCTCCTTTGCTGCAGCCGAAAGTTGAGCCGCCTCAACCAATGCCTGCTTCACCTCAACCTTTGCCTCTGCGGTAGCGAGGGCTGCCAAGTACTGAGTCTGGTCGACTACGAAGAGGGTCTGACCCTGCTTAACAATCGATCCCTCCTTTACCTTGATGTCGGTAATGTAACCCTCAACCTTTGTACGGATGTCGACATCCTGCTTACCTCGGATAGTAGCCGAGTAGGTTGAGTTGAGCTCACGTGATGCAACCTGCACAACCATTGCGTTGTACTCACGTGTAGGCTTTGTCTTGCCTGCCTTCTTGTCGTCACCGCAGCCCACGAAGAGTGCCGAGAGAGTGATGCAAGCCACCAAACTGAATAGAAGTTTCTTAGTCATACTGTTTTATGTTTAATTTGAATTATTTAGTCACACAGCGGATAAAACCACGCAAAGTTACATAAAAAATGAGAAAAAACAAATAGGAGTAATGTAATTACCCCTATTGTTTGCAAATTTTTTCGAGTATGTTTTTTTCTACTTCAGTTCGTCGTAGAGCATCGCTATGGCGTAGGCTGTAGCTCGTGAAATTATCTGCGAGCGGTCTGTACCGCAGTTTTTGCAGACGGCAAAGCACTTCTCGGGTGTGGCGATGCCAATCCAAACCGTTCCCACGGGCTTCTCTGCCGAACCGCCTGTTGGCCCCGCAATGCCTGTGGTTGAGATGGCAAAATCGGCCGATGAAATGGCTCTCACGCCCTGCGCCATCGCCTTTGCTACCGATTCTGATACTGCGCCATACTGCTCGATATCCGCCATCGGAACGCCCAAGACCTCGTTTTTCGACTCGTTGCTATACGACACCACGCCACATTGGAAGTAGGCTGACGCTCCCGCTTGGGCGGTGAATTTCGAGGCGATTACACCTCCCGTACAACTCTCTGCAACGGCGAGTTTTAGCCCCCTGTTTATAAGGATGTTGTGAACGAGTTCCTCGACGGATGCCTCCTCGAAACCTGCGATGTTGTTTGGAATGATTTCTCGCAATTTCTCAAAGAGAAAATCTATCTCTTGACGCACCTCTTTACCATCTATCTCGTAGGCAGAAAGTCGAAGTCGCACCACGTTCGGAGCGGGGAGATATGCGAGGTGCAGGTAGTCGGGCAGAGCCTCCTCCCACTTCTCGATTTTTTCGGCCAAACTCGACTCGGCAATACCGAAGGTAATCATTGTGCGATGCACGATCTCTCGCAACTCGAAGCGGGTTTTCAATCGTGGCATAACCTCGTCATTTATAAGGTGTTGCATCTCGAAAGGAACGCCTGGGAGCGATATTGCAACACGCCCCGCCCTCTCAAACCACATACCTGGAGCTGTGCCGTGTGCGTTGTGCAAAACGGTGCAACACTCGGGCACCATAGCCTGACCTCGGTTTAGCTCGTTGAAGGCGATATTTCGAGCCTCAAGCATTGTGCGAATATGCTCCGCCTCCGTCTCGTTGTAGTAGAGCGTTGAACCAAAATAGTCACACAACGTATGCTTTGTGATGTCGTCTTTGGTAGGGCCCAAACCGCCCGTAATTATTACAATCTCGCTTTGCGAGAGTGCTCTGTCAAGAGTCTCGACAATCTGGGTGCGGTCATCGCCTATCGAGGTGCGCTCGGCAACGACAATGCCGTGAGTATTCAGGGCTTGGGATATGTAGCGAGAGTTGGTGTCGAGAATCTGACCAATCAAAATCTCGTCACCTATGGTAATAATTGTTGCTTTCATCGTCTATTGTTGAGTATCGGTTGTTTGGGTAGGCTCGGTCTCAATCTCGATTGTCTCCTCGCCCTTTGGCTTCGGTGTAATAAGCGACTTACAGAGCTTGCCCGCAAATCCCGCACCATTGTAGATAAAGCCTGTGTAGGTTTGCACGAGAGTTGCACCTGCATCCATCATACGCTTTACATCCTCGCCCGACATAATACCTCCGACACCGATGATAGGATAGGTGCCGTTGCATCGCTTGTGAACACGACGTACAACCTCGATTGAGCGCTCTGTGAGTGGCGAGCCGCTCACCGCTCCTGCACCCGCTTTGTGGAGGATGCTATGCGGAGTTTTGAGATTCGAATGGTTTGCTGTTCCGTTGGTTGCGATGATGCCGTCGAGAGGTGTGTCGACCATAATATCGGCCATCAAGTCGATCTCCTCGTCGGTCAAATCGGGCGAAATCTTGAGCAATATTGGACGGTACTCGTTCTGACCTCGGCGGAAGTCGAAGAGTGGCTCGAGGATGCTCATTACGCTCTCACGAGTTCGTGGAATATACTGCTTGTGGGTGGTGTTGTAGCTAACATTCACCGAGAAGTAGTCGATGTACTGGTAGAGGTTGCGGAATACACGCAGATAGTCGGTTGGTGCATCCTCCTGTGGAGTTACGGTGTTTTTGCCGATATTACAACCCAAAATAATGCCGTTATGCTCCTTGCGGATATTGCTCAATACGGTCTCGAAACCCTTCGACGCTAAGCCTATGCGGTTGAGAATAGCCTTGTCCTCGGGTAGACCGAAAACTCTCGGTTTTGGATTTCCTTGCTGTGGACGAGGGGTTACGGTGCCAATCTCGATAAAGCCGAAGCCTAAAGCCGACAGAGGTTTGTAAATCTCGCCATTGCGGTCGTAGCCCGCAGCCATACCTATCGGATTGCGGAAATGAATACCGAACACCTCACGCTCCAACGACTTGTCCTCCACGGCGTAGAACTTGCGCAGAAACCACTTGCCGGTTGGAATTTTATCCAGGACACGCAACATCCAGACCGAGCACATATATGCTCGCTCGGCTCCTAGAAGGCGTGATATGAGGTGTAGAATATGTCGCATAACGGTACAAAAATAGTAATTTTTTGCGAAAAAGTGCAACTTCGTTAGAAATACTCCTCACGATAGAGGTAGTTGTTGCGTAAATTCTCGAATTGTTGAGGGTTGTTGCGGAGGGTGTTGCTCTCCTTTTCGAGGTCGCAATAGTCGGCTATTGTCGAGCACATCTGCTCCCACGAAATCGGTTGAGGCTCAACGCTTTTTACCTCCGAAGGTCGCCACTCACTAAGTGGCAGGTCGAAGTGGCGTGCCAAGGCCTGAATAGCCATTGCTGAGGCGTTGGCCTTGCCCTGTGCTGAGTAGCCCGCAATATGTGGTGTTGCCACCACCGATTTTGCGAGATATTCGCCATCGATGTCGGGCTCATTCTCCCACACATCCGTAAAATAGAGGATGTCGTTGCGACGAGTTGCTTCGGTTGCGACGCACTCGCCTCTCGATGAGTTTATAAGCACAGCGTTCGAACGTAAAAGCGAGATATTGTTGCTGTTAATCAAGTGGTTCGTGGTGCCGTTAAGCGGAGTGTGGAGTGTTACGATATCGGCCTGGTGCAGCACCTCCTCGAGCGAAACAAAACCGATATTTTCTCGCTCCTCACGAGGTGGGTCAGAGCAGATAACTCGAAAACCCCAAGCCTCAGCATACTCCTTTACGAGAGAGCCCACATTGCCCACTCCTACGATGCCTAAAGTGCGCTCCTCGGGACGGAATTTCTCACGACTGGCGAGGGTTGCCAAGACGGCCGATACCCACTGCAAAACACCTCGAGCGTTGCATCCTGCCGAAGTCGAAACGGTAATATTGTGAGCTTGGCAATAGTCGAGGTCGATATGGTCAAAACCAATGGTTGCGGTGGCTATAAATTGCACCTTCGACCCCTCGAGCAGCGCCGAGTCGCACTTTGTGCGGGTGCGGATAATCAGCGCATCGGCATCCATTACGATCTCCTTTGTGAAGGCCTTGCCATCGAGATACACCACCTCGGCAAAAGGCTCCAAAACCCCTTGCAAAAACGGTATCGCTCTATCTACAATGACTTTCATAAATATCCGAAAACTCTGCTTTGGTTGCAAATTTAGTACAAATATAGCAGGTTTTGCTCAAGGTTGTATGATTTTAAGAATAATTTTTGTACTTTTGTCGTTTGGGTTAAAGACCCAACAGAGAGAATATGATGAAATTAGCAAAAACAATAGTTGTAGTGCTTCTCTTCGGCTCGATGCTCGTTGGTTGCAAAGGCACACATCGATTCGTTGGAGGAGAGCGAGATACACTCTCCTACATCATAGGTTTGAACGTCGGACACACGCTTATGCAGATGGACTCGACGCTCAATATCAACGATGTCTGCGACGCAATTCGAGACGTTTACGAGGGTAAGCAGATGATGTCTTTGGAGGAGGCTCGTGACTACTATCTCGCCGAGAAGACCTACTTCGTACACGAGAGAGCTAAGAAGCACCAGGAGCAGTTCCTTGCCGACTTGAGCAGTCGCAATCGTCAATATGTGCGTACTCGTAGCGGTGTGACCTACCGAATTATCAAACTCGGTGATCAGCGCCACGTGGGCTCGATGTCGTCTCGTGATACTGTGAAGATTGCCTACACACTCACCGACGAGCAGGGAAATACGATTATTCCTAGAGACACCTTGCGTGATTCGTATCGCAACCTCTTGAAGGGCTTGCAGGAGGTGGTTAAGTTGGCAGGCGAGGGAGCACACTTTAATGCTTGGTTGCCATCGAGCACCGCTTATGGCGAGAGTGGCGACAAATCGTTGGGCATAGCACCAAATGTGTTGCTCAACTACGATGTGGAGATACTTGATATTAAATACAATAAGTAAAAACTAAAAAAACAAAACAATTATGAAGAAGATTTTCAAGAGTGCTTTGGCACTTGTTTGCTTTGCAATGCTTTGCTCTTGCACAGGCAAGAAGAGTGAGCGTATCACCGAGGGTGACGCAAAGACTATGGATTCGTTGTCGTACTGCCTTGGTGCAAACATCGGTCTCGGTCTCAAGCAGCAGTTTACTATGCAGTTTGGCGAGATTAACTTTAACTTGGAGTCGGTAACTTTGGGTTTGACCGAGGGTATCACAAACACTTCGCACCAGTCGCACGAGGACGCTGTTGATATCCTCCGTGAGTACTTTGCTCAGACTATTGGCGAGCGCCATATGGCTTATCAGCAGGCTGTAGCCGAGGATCCAGAGGCTAAGTTCAACGCTTTTGCTGATGCTGACGAGTGCAGCAATATTTCGTACGCTTTGGGTAACGATATCGGTAACAACCTCCGTAGCAGCAAGTTGTACCTCCAGTACTACTGGTTGGGTCAGGGCTTCACCGCAGCTTGGGATGGCTCGTTGAAGATGGAGCGCAAGGATATTATGGACTACTTGCAGCACTACTTTATGATCGTTCTTCCAGCCGAGGCTGAGGCTCGTTCGAAGGAGTGGATCGAGGACAAGAAGTCGGCGTGGGGCACAAAGTGCACCGAGAGCGGCTTGGTTTACAAGATTATCGACGAGGGTGATATGTCGAAGGCTGCTAAGAACGACGAGGATGTTGTAAAGGTACACTACGTAGGTAAGTTGCAGGATGGTACTGTATTTGACGCTTCTCGTTTCGAGGATCGTTCGCCTGAGCAGCAGGAGATGTTCCGCAAGTATCAGCCTGATATGTTCGACGAGAAGGGTAACTTCGTTGGCGAGGATGAGCCAATTAAGTTTGCTCTCAACGGTGTTATTGCTGGTTGGACCGAGGGTATGAAGCTTGTTGGTCCTGGTGGCAAGATCAAGTTGTATATCCCTGCAGAGTTGGCTTATGGCAAGCGTGGTGCAGGTAATAGCATCGGCCCTAACGAGGCACTCGAGTTCGAGGTTGAGCTTCTCGAGGTTACTCCTGTGGTAGTTGAGACTGCGCCTGAGACAGCTGAGGATGCACGTCAGCTTTCAATAGAGAAATAGAGTATTAGAGTCGTACAACCTAACGAGTGACGATGAAGCGATTTGTGGCGATATTGGCAATAGTAGCCTTTGCAACAATCATAAATCCCTGCTTTGGCAAGACGACTGCGAAGCCGAGTGCCAAAGCGGTGGATACTTTGTCGTACTGCATAGGTGCCAACGCAGCTTACGGAATTAAGAAGCGGTTTGGCGACGCTCCATTCAACCTGAAAGAGGTAAGGTCGGGTTTAACCAAAGGCTTTGCCAAGAAGTCAAAGCTGACCCAGGAGGAGTCTGTTGAGATTCTTCGAGAGTTCTTTATGGGCGTCTTTGTTGAGCGTTGTGCTGCATACGAGGAGGCTGTGAAGGCGGGCTCGACAGCACCGTTCAACCCTTTCGCATCGAAGCAGGAGAGCAAGAAAATATCCTACTCTTTTGGTAACGATTTTGGTCACAATATTGGTAGCTCGAATATCCCGATCGATATTAATTGGTTGTGGCGAGGTTTCGAAGATGCTTGTAACGGAAAGACCAAGTGGCCTGAAGAGAGTACGATGTACTACTTGAGCCACTACTTTATGACCATCAGACCGGCGCAGAACGATGCTCGTTCGAAGGCTTGGCTCGAGACTAAGCAGAAGGAGGCGGGTGTCAAGAGTACCGATAGTGGCTTGTTGTACAAGGTTATCGAGGCGGGTGATATGTCGAAGGCTGCCAAGAGCGACTACGACGTGGTGAAAGTCCACTACGTGGGTCGCTTTCAGGATGGCAGAGTGTTCGATGCCTCTCGTTTCGAGCTCCGCTCCGAGGAGCAGAAGGCTGTGATTCGTAAGCATCAACCCGAAAAATTCGATAAGAGTGGTAAGCTTATTGGGACGGACGAGCCTATCGAGTTTCCGCTCAATCGAGTTATTGAGGGTTGGACCGAGGGTATGAAACTAATTGGCCCAGGTGGCAAGATCATCTTGTATATCCCTGCCGAGTTGGCTTATGGCAATCGAGGTGCGGGCAAAGATATCGGCCCTAACGAGGCACTTGAGTTCGAGGTTGAGTTGCTCGATGTAAAATCGGCATTCTAAACAAATAGAAGCTGTCTAACAAGGTGATTTCTGCGTTACGCTTGCCCTCAAAATGCTCATTTACGCCAAGTAAACTGCGCTTTTTCGGGCTTCGCAAGCCTTGAAATCCCACTTGTTATACAACTTCACAAGAATAGGGGGAGTCCATCGAAAGTAGGACACCCTTTTTTTATCGCCTTTGGCGGTGGCGCTTTGGCAACTCGATGTACTCGGTGTAGACAATCTTGGTGTGCGGGTTTGACGAGATTATCTCCTGACGAATAGCCTTTGTGCCGTAGCGGATAAACCAAAAGCGGTGGGGTACACGGTGCACTATCTGGTGTAGGGTGTCCACGCTCTCGATTTTACACTCTACGCTGTCGCCCCTGACAGCTCCCTCCACACGCATCCACGCATCGCTCCAGCGAAATAGCGAGAGTGTGTCGTGCAGAATGATCGTATCTTGGCGTGGCGCAACAAACTCTATTTTGCTCTCTGTGGCACTCTTGGCAACGCTCTCCACACGGCGCAGTCGCACACCGAGTGAACGTATGCGCTTCACGTCACGCCTATGCTGTTCTCTATATTCGTCGAGGTCGAGTTGCAGAGCCACAATCGAGGCTGCCGACTCGTCGAGGCGTGTTTTGTAGAGTGTGGTTTCGGATGATAACGCCTCGCAATTGTTGCGCAGACGGGCGATTTCGGTGGCTCGGCAGCGGAGCGTAACACCGAAAGCGATGAGTAGCAACGTTGCCCCCACCGCATAGATGAGTAAAGATTTTTTCATATTTAAAAGGGAATTTTGTTGCAAAGATAATCTCTTCGCAACCCCTTGTCAATACAAAAATTTTAGAAAAAGTGATTTATTTCTTCACGGCGATGAGTGAGGCTATGCGCTCGGCCGTGAGACTCATATAGAGGGTGTCGTCGAGCCATTGGTTTATGGCAGTTACGCCTCGGTAGTCGATAAAGAGCAACTCCTTAGCCTTGTGGAGTTCATCCACGACGATAGCCCCCTTCGTGACGGTGTTGTTGGAGGCGGATAGTGCTTCGTAGGCGAGATCGAACTCAACGCCCTTGCCCTTGTCCGAAAAGCGAATCTCGTCATCGAATACGGCAATTACGGGTGAACCGTCGATGGCGATAATCTCGTTCTGCTCCGATACCCACGCTGCGACGCCCTTGTTATTGATGAGTGCCGAGTCGTTGTTGAACTGTACGAGCGCCTCCTTTGCCGAGGTGTTGTCGGTGATAATCTCGCCCGATGCCTGGCATAAGTAGACCTGTGGATGTATGGCTCTAAGCGAGAAACGGTCATACATCATCCAATCGACCTCGACCTCGATAGTGCTGTCATCGTAGCATAGAACATACGCATAGTTCATCGCCGATGTTGAGCATTTTTTCGCTTTGAGCATCTCCACAATAACCTTTCGCAACTCCTCTTCCGAGAGTGCGGGTTGTGCCGAGAAGTGCTTTTCGGTCTGCTCTTTGAGTCGAGCATAGTGCTTCTCGAGGTGGAGTGGCTCGTGCCCCTGCGTGCGTATATATTCGTAGATGTATGCCATTAGAGCATCATAATTTTCAGGATAAACTCACGCAACAACTCGCCATTCGATGCTCCTCCGTCGTCGATACCCTTGCTCTTGGCGTCGTACTCGGCACAGAGACCGAGAATCTTGAAGACCTTGGCGTTTGGCCATAGTGGTGCACGACGAGCGATATCTTTCAAGAAGTATGGGCTGTTCAGACGCATCGCACGACACATCTCGCTCTGGTCGGGCGCAGCCACACCTCGACGGCGAGCATCCCAACACATATAATTATAGGTAAAGAGTTGTCGGAACGAGTCGTACAATACCTTCACGGTAAGAAGCAACGGGTAGGCCTTCGGGTTTTCGCCCATATGTTGAGCGATGGTCAGCGCCTTCTCCATTTGGCGGTCGAGCACGGCGTTGCTCAACTCGTAGTTGTTGAATTGGCGTGAGATGCCGATATGGTTCTCGATATCCTCGGGTGTGATTGTGTTGCGCTCTTTCGGGAGCGATACAATCATCTTCTCGAGCTCGTTACTGATCTTCGAAATATCAACACCGAGGTGTGCTACCAAAATCTTGCCACTTACCGAGTCGAGCTTCAAACCCTTCGTTGCAGCGAAGCCCGATATCCACTTCTCGGCCTCGTAGTCTCGTGGCGAGATTGAGTCGAAAACCACACCGTTGGCCTTGATACTCTTGTAGAGTGGTGTTCGGCGATCCATAGCCTTGCCCTTGTGACACAAGACGAGAATCGTCGAGGGCTGTGGCGATGCGGTGTAGCCGTGGAGCTGCTCAATCTTGTCGAGCTGCTGCGCCTCCTTGACGATAATCGCCTCGTATTCGCCCATCATAGGCAATTGTCGGCAGTAGCTCGCTACAGTTCCGCCGTCGGTGTCGTTTCCGTAGATTACAATCTGGTTGAATGCACGCATCGACTCATCCATAATATTCTCGGTGAGTGCATTGCACAACGCATCTATAAAGTATAACTCTTCGCCTTGCAAGAGGTATATAGGAGCAAACTTTCGCCCCTTGATGTCGTTCATCAATTTGTGAAATTCAGCCTCGCACGAAGCAAAGGTTACCTTTTCAGCCATACTATATAGTATATTTTGTGATTTTTAGGATATTCTCTGTCTTGTTTCCGATGCGGTAGCGCTCGTCGGTGCGACGGCCTACCACCCATACGATGTCATCGCCCGAGAGGAGTACAAATTGTCGCTTACGCTCTACGATTGAGACCTTCTGGTTGGTGAGGTAGTCGCCAACCTTCTTGTGTCCCGCCATACCAAATGGCACGAAGGTGTCGCCCTCACGCCAACGTCGCAAGCGAAGTGGGTATTGCAACTTTGCCTCGTCGAGCAACGCCACATCGCTCGGAAGGTGGTACTCGTTTACGTTGTCGATATCGGTATGCTCGTAGTAGAGCACCGAATTGCCGCAATACGAACGCATATCGTCGGCCTCGACCAACACCTCGCAGTCGTCCTCCTCCTCGATCTTTGTAACCAGGATGTTACCTCGGTCGAGGTATGCCACATAGTCACGAGCGTAGAAGCGTCTGTCGGTAACACCCTTCTTGAGAGCCTTGTTCAACTCCTCCACAACATCGCCCTTGAAACCGTAGGTCGAGTTCAGTAACTCGTATATCACGAAGTCTCGAGGGTAAATCTCGCTTATGGCCGATACGTTTATGGTGTCGATACCGTTCTCGCTCTGCACTGCACTCTCTCGGATGTTGTCGATTGCCGCATCGATAAACTGCTGTGCATTGTTGAGTCGGTAGAGATTGCCACGCATCAAAGCGTTAAATCTCGGGTTTATCTCCTGCAACATAGGGAGCAAGCCCAAACGAATCTTGTTGCGCAGATATTTAGTTGAGAGATTCGACGAGTCCTCTCGATATGGAATGTGATTCTGCTTGGCATACTCCAAGATATCCTTGCGTGAGGCGTAGAGTAGTGGTCGCACCACCTTGCCATATTGACGATTTATGCCTGTCAAACCTCGCAAGCCCGTACCTCGCAACAGATTTATGAAGAAGGTCTCGATAGAGTCATTCGAGTGGTGAGCCACGGCAATAACCTTGTACCCCTCGGTGCGACACAACTCGTTAAACCACGCATAGCGCTGTCTGCGAGCAGTCATCTCCATCGAGTCGCCCGTGCGCTCCATCTCGCCGAGCGTGTCGAAACGCTCGCTGTGGCATACAATGCCCAACTTAGCACACTCCTCCAAAACCATTGTGGTGTCGGCATCGCTCTCCTCGCCTCGTAGGCCGAAGTTGCAGTGTGCCACGCCTATGTTGTAGCCCAAGCGCACAAACACCGAGAGCATAACCATCGAATCGACACCTCCCGATACGGCAAGCAGAATTTTGTCCTCGTGGGAGAACAACTCGTGTCGCTCGACATACTTCTCAAAAGTCTTTAATAGTGCTTCGGTCTGCATAATCTATCCGCTTTACAAAATATTCACTTCGGGCGATATCTCGATGCCGAACTTTTCGTGCACCTTCGCCACCACCTTGTGAGCAAAGGCAATAACCTCGCCACCTGTGGCACCTCCGAGATTTACCAATACCAATGCCTGACGCTCGTGTACGCCGACGTTGCCCTCCTTGTAGCCCTTCAAACCAGCCTTGTCGATAAGCCAACCTGCGGCGAGTTTAACCTTGCCCTCCTCCTGCGCAGGGTACGACGGCATATCGGGGAACTCGGCCAACAATCGCTCGGCAACCTCCTTCTCGACGATAGGGTTTTTGAAGAAGCTTCCAGCATTGCCCAAAACGGCTGTATCGGGCAACTTCGAGCGACGAATCGAGCATATCGCATCACGGATATTTGCGAGCGTAGCGCCACCTCGAGCCTCCACCTCACGAATAACATCGCCATAGCCGAGTCGTGGGTTTGCCACCTTCGACAACTCAATCTCGATAGCCGTAATTATAACTCGTCCTTTGAGCGAGTGCTTGAATACGCTCTCACGATAGCCGAAACCACAATGCTCGGCTGCGAGGGTTACGAAGTTATTACCCTCGACAAAGTACATCTCAACACTCTTGATGACATCCTTTGCCTCCACTCCGTAGGCGCCGATATTCTGTACCGGAGCAGCACCCGCCTTGCCTGGAATGAGCGATAAATTCTCGATGCCCCAGAGGTTGCGATCCACACTCCAAGCCACCAAGTCGTCCCACTCTACACCTGCGCCAACCTTTACCTTGACTGCCGTGTCGCTCTCGCCGATAATAGTGATATTCTTGTCGCAAGGGGTTATCAACAGTTGCTCTACATCCTTAGTAAACAGGATGTTGTTACCTCCGCTCAATACATACCACCTCTCTGGTTTGTACTTCGCAAATACCTCTGGCAACTCCTCAGCTCTATCAAACTCCACCAGTCTTTTTGCGCTCTGATGAACTCCAAATGAGTTCCTCTTCGCAATCTCAATATTTTCGTAGTAGCGTATCATCTTTTTATCTTTGCTAGCAAAGATAGCAAAAAAAAATAAAAAAATCGTTCTGATTGACTCTTTTTGCACAAATCTGCGGCTAGCAAATTTTGGATAGGGGCGTTAGGGGCGTTAGAGGCGTTAGGGGTGTTAGAGGCGTTAGGGGCATTTAGGGAAACTAAAGAGAATAGGGAATTGTCGTTAAACTCCCTAAACTCCTTATTCTCCCTAAATTCACTACTAACTACTAACTACTAACTAAAAAAGTGGAGAGCCATTCGGCTCCCCACCACAACTCTCAATCGAGAGATTTCTATTTTGCTGGGCAAGCAACCTTCGGACACTCCTTTGCTTTTGGGCACTCCTTAGCCTTTGGACACTTCTTAACTTTTGGGCACTCTGCTGCCTTTGGGCAAGTTGCACACTCTGTAGGGCAAGGCTTCTCGGTCTTCTGACACTCAGCAGCCTTTGGGCACGAAGCGCAATCTGCTACTGGGCAAGCAACCTCTGCTGGCTGTACGCACTCTGTGCAAGCCTTCTCAGGACACACTTGCTCCTCTGCGTTTTGCTTTGGTTGGTTGCAACAAGCAATCATTGCTACCGATGCGAGGGCGATAACCGCCAATGACAAAATCTTTTTCATAATCGTAAATGTTTTAAGGTTAAACATCAATTGCTAAACACAAATATAGCACTTCGCCCTCGGAAAAACAATAGTGGGCGGGGCGAAATGGCCTTTTTATCGGGCGAACTCCTCGATATTTATGTTCTCTCGCACAACAAACGCCTTCGGGTAGGCTCTTTTCAAGCGACCGAGAAGTATCATCGCCTCCTCGGGTGTGGTGCAGTTGCCCACCGAGATTTTGAAGTACGGATTCTCGTATGTCATATACGACGGAACATCCGCAAATTGCGCTCCAAACTCCTCCTGCACCGCCACAGCCTCACGTCGTGCACTCTGTGCATTCTTCATAAATATCACGATGCGATAGCCACTAACCTTCTTAGGCTCGGCCTTCAAACCCTTCTCGACAATCGTTGCAGCATCGCCCTGCTCCGAGATAGATACCGTCTCGTTGATTGTGGTCAGCGAGTCGACCTGAACGGGTGTGGCCAAGTGCTCCTTAATCGGCTTGCGAGGTATCTCCACGGGTAGAGTATCAACCTTCACGCTATCCACCTTCACACTGTCGGGTTGAACGACCTCGGTCGGTGTGTTATTTTGCGGAAAGAGCGTTCTCGGCAAGGCTACCTGAGCCGACACCGAGAGTGTGAAAAAGAGCATCAAAAGTGCGAAAATATATCTCATATTCTATCCTCTATTTTTTCAGTTTGATGTTAAATTGCTGGGCAAGTTCGTCGAATGATATGCCCTTCTTCTCGAAGGTGCGTTTCGTGCAACGTGTTGCTATGGTGGCACTTACATCGACCGTGAAGCCCGTAAAGTTGCCCTTTCTGAAGTTGTTTATTGCCGATACGGTAGCGAGTGGGCCCGAGAGTGTAGCACGCAAAGGCACCTCCACCTGACTCTTGCTGCGACGAGGCAATGCGACTACGCCGTTGAGGGCGATGCGGCCAATCTTCTTGCCGTTGTACATTACAAAGGCTGTCGCATCGCTCACTTGCAGATTGAAGGCGGTGTTATTCTCCACCGTAATAGTCGCCTTGATTCCCTCCTTTAGGTTGCCCTTGACCTTATCGAGCGATACAATCTGCAACTTCTCCTTTGGCTGGCTCGCCTTGCGCTGGATGGTACAACTGCCCAAACCGAGTGTCGAGAACGCCACAATAGCGATGATAATATAGTTGAAAAATCTCTTCATAACGTTAAGCTTTATGAGCAATGTAGATGTGGGCTATACCCAACGACTGCGACTTGCGCTCGATGCGGTCAAAGCCAACCTCCTGCAACAGTGCCGAGAACTTCTCGGGCGAAGCAAATTGGTCGATCGACTCGGGCAGATAGGTGTAGGCGGTCGAATGCTTTGATACCAAGCGGCCTATCGTCGGAAGGATGTAGTGCGAGTAGAGACGATAGCACCAACGCACAAAACCGCACTTCGGATTTGAGAACTCCAACACAACGAGGTGTCCACCCTTGCGAATGGTGCGCTTCATCTCGGTTAGCGCCTCACGCTGATGCTCGAAGTTGCGCACTCCGAAGGCTACGGTTGCCAAATCGACAGCCTCATCTTCGAGTGGAATATTCTCGGCATTACACTCCGTGAGCGAGATGCGCTCCGAGAGTCCGAGGTGCTCGATTTTCTGTTTTGCTACGGCGAGCATCTCGCTCGAGAAATCGGCTCCGTAGATGGTTGTGCCTTCAATTTTCTTCGCCATTGCGATAGCGAGGTCGCCCGTACCTGTCACCATATCCATAATATGTTTTGCGCCGAGTTTGCGCACGATGCGCACCACTCGTTTGCGCCACAACTTATCGACATCGAACGACAAGATATGATTCAATCGGTCGTATGTAGGTGCGATGTCGTTGAACATCCCACGCACCATTTCGCCCTTACTTTTGTTCTCCATTTTTTTAATTGTATTTTATCGCCTCGGCAACCCTGATGCGTCCCACAATCGAGGTGGCAAGATAGGTTGCTACGAGAATTATCACTACGAAAACGAGGTTTGTTCCCACCATCCACCAAGCATCGAATGCTACGGGTACCTCCGAGAGAAGATAACCCGTCTCGTCGAGCTTTAGGAGATGGAGGTGTCGCTGTGCCAAAAGTATCGCTACGGCAACTATATTACCTATGGTAATACCTATGGCGATAATCTTGGCTGTGCGATAGGTAAATATGCGTCGCAAGGTGTTGTTCTGCATACCCATCGACTTCAATACGCCCACCATTCGGGTCTGCTCCAAGACCAAAATCAGCAGGGCGGTAACTATGTTGAATATCGCTACAATCAACATAATGATGGCGATAATCATTGCATTTATGTCGTGCGTCTCGAGCCAACTGAAGATGTCGGCAAACTTTGCCTGAGAACTCTCCGCCACGAGGTTATCCTCGCTCTCGAACTCTACGAGCTGGCGGTTTATCTCGTATGCAGTCTGCTCTGCCACCTCGCTATTGTGGAGCAGACAGGCGTAACCCGATATTTGCGACGGCTCCCAGCCGTTCAATTTCTGCACATTGCGGATGTCGGTCAGAGCCAACTCTGCGTTTGTTTTGCCCAATGCCGAGTGGTAGATTCCGCACACCTTAAATACCTCTCGGCGTGGCTTGTCGTTCTCCAACAAAAGTAACTCGACACGGTCGTTTGTCGTTGCACCAATAGCCTCGGCGGTTTGCATCGAAAGGAGTATCTCTTTGCGTCGACTCTCCTCGATGCGGGGTAGTGCGCCATCCTCGATTCGCTCGACGATAAATGAGTTTTCGGCCTCTGCGCCTATGCCTTTGAGAGCGATGCCTACAGCGCCACTCTTGCCTCGGATGACGCAACCGAGTGTGGCGTAGCGCTCGACGTGAGCGACGTTGTCGGTTGAGGCGATGAGCGTGCGTAACGCTTCGCTGTCGTGAATAGGGGAGGGCTCTGCCTGACGATTGAAAGCGAGCGCCGAAATTGTCACATCCGAGACGGTGCCCGAAACGAGAGTCGAAATCTGCTCCTTGAAACCGAAAATCACCGACAAACTTATAATCACCACCGCAATGCTCACCGCCACGGCAGCCGTAGCGATGTGCACCATCGCATTTTGCGATCGTGTGGCACGTGAGGCGATATGTCGGGCGAGGCTTCTCATTCTTTTGGGTTAGTACTCTATCTTGTCCTCCTTTTCGCTCCACGCTCTGAAGCCTGCGAGAGCCTCCTCACGCATCAAATTGTGGATAGGGATAGCTCGCTGTGCGTAGGGTTTTGCAATTTCATCATAGATGAAAGAGTCGTCGAAGTTTATCGCTTTGGCATCCTCTTTGGTGTTGCCATATACGATGCGCTCCACTCCCGCCCAATAGAGAGCCGAGAGGCACATCGGACAAGGCTCGCACGATGTATAGCAGGTGCAACCCTCCAACTTGAAGTTCTGTACCTTGGCGCAAGCCGAACGAATAGCGCTCACTTCGGCGTGGGCTGTAGGGTCGTTGTTGGCTGTAACTCGGTTGGTGCCGGTGGCTATAATCTCTCCGTTACGAACTATCACGGCACCAAAAGGGCCACCGCCATTGGCTACGTTTTCAATCGAGAGTTCTATAGCCTTCTGCATAAAACCTCTATCTTCGATAGTGAATTTGCAATCTTTCATACTCGATAGTTCTCATTTTTGGCAAAATTAAACAATTTTTTGTATTTTTGTGCGTATTATAAACGAGAAATAATCAAAAATCGTACAACAGATATGTTTTTACATCTTTTACAAACAGCACACGAGGGGCAGAGTCAATTCCTCTCGAATCTCACCACAAGTGAGGCGTTTTTTATGGTGCTCGTAGTCGGTATCGCCGGAATGTTGGTGCAGTGGCGTCTTCGTTCGGTGGTAGCTAAATATTCGGAGGTGCCAATGCCGCTGGGTATGACCGGTGCGCAGGTTGCCGAGAGGATGTTGCGCCAGAATGGTATTACCGATGTTACCGTAACCCATACGGGCGGATATCTTACCGACCACTACGACCCTCGCAACAAGACTGTAAACCTCTCGGAGGATGTCTATAATGGTCGCTCAATTTCGGCTGCTGCTATCGCTTGTCACGAGTGCGGTCACGCCTTGCAACACGCTCGAGGTTACGCCCCTTTGCGTATGCGTTCGGCGCTTGTTCCTGTGGTGCAAATCTCTGCTACATTCTCCACTTGGCTCGTGATTGGAGGTCTGATTATGACCGCTTCGTCGGGTAGCCAGATGTTGTGCTGGATAGGTGTGGGAATGATGTGTGTGTCGGCACTCTTCTCGATTATTACACTCCCCGTAGAGTATAACGCTTCGGACCGTGCTATCGCCTGGTTGGAGGAGAGTAATATTCTCGATGGCGAGGAGCTGGAGGGTGCTAAGGTGTCGCTCCGTTGGGCTGCCAGCACCTACCTTGTAGCTGCTCTGTCGGCTATCGCATCCATCCTCTACTACGTAGCTTTAATTAACCGTCGTCGATAAACTTAAACAAGAATAAAAATGGAGAAGATAATGAAGAAATCAGTTGGAGTAAGAATTACTCTCGTATGCCTTTGCCTTTCGGTATGTTGTCTCTGTCTGGGACTTATTTCAAGGTGGAACACCGATGCGCCAAAGCAGCCAAAGTATGTGTTCTACTTTATCGGTGATGGTATGAGCTTTAACCATATCCTCGGCACCGAGCACTACAACACAGCAAAGGCGGGAGCGAAGGAGACTTTGCGTCTGAACTTTACTCAGTTCGACACTCGTAACTTTGTTACGAACTACTCGGCATCAACCCTCGTAACCGACTCTGCAGCAGCGGGTACAGCACTCGCTTCGGGTGTTAAGACTGCCAACGCATCTATTGGTGTCGATGCTCAGGGTAACGAGGTGCGAACTCTCGCCGATGTGGCTTCGGAGTTGGGCTATAAGGTGGGCTTGGTTACCAATGTGGGTATCAACCACGCCACTCCAAGTTGCTTCTACGGTCACACTGCCGATCGCTTCGGCTTCCCTAAACTTGTGGATGACTACATTGCAAGCGATGTGGCATTTATCGCAGGTTCAACAATTATGGATATGAAGAGTGGTCCGCAAGACCCGAAATACTCGCCTGTTACCACTGCCGAGCTTGCCGAGCGCATCCGCAAGTCGGGCATTTTGCTTACACTCAATGCCGAGGAGGCGGGCAATGTTAAGGGTCAGCGTGTGGCACTTGTGGCTAACGACAAGGCAAATAAGCACGTGCCATACGTAATCGACCGCAAGGGTGGTGAGCTTACTCTGCTCGACTGCTCGAAAGCGGCTATAAAGTACCTCACAAACAACTCTCCTGAGGGCTTCTTCCTTATGGTTGAGGGCGGAAAACTCGACTATGCAGCCCACGAGCAGGATGCTGTAACAACCTTCCACGAGGTGAACGAGTTTGCAAAGTGTATCGACCTCGCTATTGCTTTTGCGAAGCAGCACCCCGATGAGACACTTATCGTCGTAACATCCGACCACGAGACTGGTGGTATGTCGCTCGGTTGGGATCACTACGAGATTCGTATGAATGTACTTATGGAGCAGAAGGCTTCGGCAATCGAGGTTACCAAGATTATCCAGCAGATGCGTGATGCGGGCAAAACAAATTGGAACGACTATAAGCAGGTGCTTACCGACAGCTTTGGTTTGTGGAGTGTTGTGCCTGTATCGAAGGCGGACGAGGCGCTCTTGAAGCACGATTTCCACAACATCTTTATGAAACGAGGCCCTATGGTTGACGGCTTGTACAACAAGAGCGAGTTCATCGTTTACGATGCTATTCGTATCCTCAATAAGGCTGCTTCGATTGATTGGACAAGTCTCTATCATACAGGTATGTACACCCCTCTCTTTGTTAATGGCGAGGGCGAGGAGTTGTTCCTCGACTGTCGTGATCAGACCGACATCCCTAAGACCATAGCTACTTTGATGGGAGGAAAATTGTAGGGATGATAAGGGTAATAGAGGTTATAAGAAAATCCCTATTGCCCCTATAAACCCTATGACCCCTATAAACCCTATAATCCATACAAGCAAAATTTATGTACACTTTCGACCACGACCTATTTCTTTGGCTCAATTTTGACGGTGGGCCGGTGATGGATGCCATAATGAAGACGGTGTCGGGCATCACTATGTGGATACCGCTCTATCTGCTGATTATCTATCTGGTTTGGCGTAAGTTAGGCTGGCAACGAGCAATCGCTTTTGTAGCGTGTATGGTGCTGGCGATAGGCCTCTCGGATATCGTTAGCGGCATCTTCAAACACCAGGGACTCTTGGGCGATTTGTGGCCGTCATTCCCTGCTCGTTTTCGCCCTATGCACACCGAGGCGTTGCAGGGTTTGATACACACTCCATCGGGTGGTCACGGCCACTATGGTACCGTCTCGGGACACGCCGCAACAATCGTCTCGTTGGCGTGGATTTCGGCTCTCGCAATAGGCCAAAATTGGTATAAGTGGCTTATCGCAGTGGTGGTGGTTTTGATATGCTATTCACGCATCTATCTCGCCTGCCACTTCCCTGTGGATATACTCCTTGGAGCAATTTGTGGTACCATTTCGGGTCTTTTGGTCTTTTTCCTTTGGAAAAAATTAGATTTTTTGCTTCAAAAACGGATAAAATAGTGTATCTTTGCGCCCGAAAATTGTTTTGATTGGCTCTTTTCGTGCAAGTCGGCAGATGTCGAAATGCTTACATACGAGCGAGTATGCTCCGCTTTCGCCACTTTGCCTTGCGCAAAAATAGCCTAATCAACTCCAATTTTGAGGTTTTAGAATAGAGAAAAACAAAAACAAGATAAAAGATATGGAACATTTGAGTGAACAAGAACAGTTGCGCCGTAATTCGCTTCAGGCGTTGCGTGACCTCGGCATCAACCCTTATCCTGCCGAGAAGTTTGACGTGTCGGCTAACGCTGCGCAGATTGCAGCTGAGTTCGATGCAGAGCCTTCGAAGTTCGAGAACGTAACCATCGCCGGTCGTATTATGAGCCGTCGTATTATGGGTAGCGCATCGTTCTTCGAGTTGCAGGACCACACAGGTCGTATTCAGGTATACATCCGTCGTGACGACATCTGCCCAGAGGGCGACCCAACACTCTACAACACCGTATTCAAGAAGTTGCTCGATATCGGCGACTTTATCGGCGCTGAGGGTTTTGCATTCCGCACCAACACAGGCGAGTTGTCGGTACACTGCCGTAAGTTCACCGTATTGTCGAAGTCTATCCGCCCACTCCCAATCGTTAAGGAGAAGGAT
>JAFYQY010000139.1 GCA_017559685.1 Alistipes sp. | reverse complement strand
GAGAATAGTGGCGAGGATGTGGTGCGAGCGCTTAAGTATTTCAATACAGGCGAACCTGTGCCGACAAATGTGATACAGCGTCACGAATTTAACCACACCAAGTGTATGGCAAAGGCTGGATATCGCTTGGCTGCACTCTTGAACGATATATTCAAATAAAAACAATAAAAACTACAAAACTAACTGATTATGAGAAGAAAACTCTCTATCTTAATCGTCGCTTTGTTTGCTTCGATGAGTATTCAGAGCGCAATGGCGTGGGGCACATTCGGTCACGGCGCTATCGCTTATGTTGCTGAGCAGCACCTCACTCCAAAGGCAAAGTCGGAGTGCCGTCGCTACCTCAAGCACACACTCCCTTACTACGCCTCGTGGATGGATCATTGGCGTGCAGTACCACCATTTGTTAAGACCGACAATTGGCACGGCTTCTCGATGAATGCCGAGGGTGAGTTGGATTGGAGCAAAGGCGGCAAGGCTATGGGTCAGCTCAATCATATTATGAAGGAGATGGGTAATGGTAAGTATGTCAACTTGCCTGACTCGTTGGTGCGCCACCACTTGTTGATTTTGGTACACTCGGTGCCTGATATGCACTGCCCTGTACACGTGGGAGGAGTTACTAAAATTCATCCTGAGTACCGTGGTATTGCGTTGAAGAACAAGAAAAAGAGTGTTAAGTTCCACGGCTTCTGGGATGGCTCGCCTGGATTTACTCGCAAGGGTTGGTCGTACGAGAAGTACGCAGCGGAGGTGGATAAGCTCACACCAAAGCAGGTGAAGAAGATTGTAAAGAAGGGTAATTTCAACTATTGGGGTGACGATATTATTAAGCAGACATTCCGTGCTTACGAGATTACACCTAATGGAACCGATATCTCAAAACTTACTGCTGAGCAGAAGGCTGAGGTGTTGGGCTTGGCTGATGAGATGGCTTTGAAGGCGGCATACCGCTTGGCTTATGTTCTTAACGAGATTTTCAAATAAGAAAGGAGATTAGAGTATGAAAAAGATATTTTTGATGTTGGCATTTGTTGCAACCGTTTCTGCTGCAACAGCTTGGGAGAAGCGTCCTGACGAGGGAGTGTTCTTGTTGGCTAAGAAGCACCTCTCGCCCGAGGCTAAAGCATTGGTAGAGAACTATCTCGGCACCTCCTATAATGACGATGTATTCTATTTGAGAGACCTCGAGGCTAAGAAGAAGGCTACCCACTCGAAGGAGTTGCGCTACCTGCACCTCTCGGCCGATATGAAACCTATCGGTGTTGAGGGCGAGGATGCGTTGAAGGGTATCGAGCAGTCGTTGGCGGTAATTCGTGCTCATAAGTCGCACGAGAAGGGCGAGGTCGTAAAGGCTTTGCGTACCCTTATCAACCTTATGTGCGAGATGCACAATATGGGCTATGTACGCATCGAGGGTTTCCCTCAGTCGCAGGCTGACTTCGCATTCGCCTGCTATGGTGGCGACTACGGCAAGCGTAAGACTACGGCGCAGTATAAGTGGTTGAAATTCTGGGATTTCTATACTCATTGGCACGGCGGTTTCTCGGGCGATTTGTGGGCTGAGGATATGGAGTTGTGTCTTGGAGAGAAGCGTGCGGAGTTGTCGAAGGGTACGCTCTACGATTGGGCTACATCGGTAGGCGAGAAGGCTGCAGCGCTCTACTCACGAGTTAATCCCGACTACGTTATGACTCGTCGTGAGCGTAACGAGCTCGAGGAGTTGAACTACGAGATGATGACCTCGGCAGGCTATCGTATGGCAGTATTGCTTAACGAGGCTGTAAAATAGGAGTAATAAAAAACAGAAATAGCGATGAAAAAATTAGTTATACTTGCCATTTTGGCAATGGTCGCTTTGGGCGCAAAGGCTCAGGTGCACGGATGGGAGAAGCGAGTTTACGAGGGTTCAATGATTCTCGCACAACGCAACCTCTCGGAGAATGGAAAGGCTTTTGTTGACCGCTTCCTCGGTAAGAGCTTTTACGAGGATGTGCAGTTCCTCTATGGTCTCGAGAAGAAAAAACAGGCTACCCACTCAAAAGATATCCACTTCCTCTATCTCGACAAGGATCTTCGCCCAATGCAGCGTGAGGAAGACGACCTTATCAAGAGCATCGAGGAGGCGATTGGAATTGTCCGCACTCGTGACGGCCGTGAGCGTCAGGAGGTTGTGAATGCACTCCGCACCATCATCAACCTTATGTGCGATATGCACACTATCGGTTATATTCGCCTCGAGGGCTATCCACACTCGTTGGAGGATTTCAAGATTTACTGCTACAGTGGCGATACTCCGAAGTATAATAAGCGTAAGCATCAGGTTACTTGGTCTCGTTTCTGGTCTATCTACGACGCTTGGCACAATGGCGTGACTGGCAATATGTGGGCAGAGGACTACGAGTTGGCTTATGGCGAGAAGGCAAAGGCTGCGGCGGCTGGTTCGTTGTACGACTGGGCTGCAGATTGCGGTAAGACTGCTGGCGAGATTTACGAGTGGGCAAAACCCGACTACGAGATGCCTCGTATTCAGCGTAATGACTTGAAGGACTTGCACTTCGAGATGATGGCTAAGTTGGGCTATCGCTTGGCTGCAATGTTGGATCAGTTGGCACAATAGAGAAAAACACTACAACCGAACTATGAAAAAACTACTTATCTTGATCGTTGCGCTCGTTGCCTTTAGCATCAACAGCGCAAGTGCGTGGGGAGGCTTTGCCCACTCTGCTATTACCGAGATTGCCGAGCGCAACCTCACCGACGAGGCTCGAGAGAATATTCATAAATATTTGAATCACTCGTTGCCTTTCTATGCAATTTGGATGGATCAGTTCCGCTATACCGACCCGTATCGCCCATCGGGCAAGTGGCACAGCAACTGGATGGACGAGAACGGTGCTCTCGATGTAACAAACGAGAAGTGCGCAGCTTATCAGGTGGATCGCATCTGGAAATTGATGAAGAGCTACAAGAATATGCCAAAGGAGGAGGTGCGCCTCAACTTGTTGTATCTCATTCACTTGGTAGCAGATATGCACTGCCCAGGACACAACGTATGGCCTAAGAAGTCGCATCCTCAGTACTACTATCACCTCACCAACAATAAGGGCGGTAAGGAGTCGTTCCACAAGGTTTGGGACGTAGATGCTATCGAGTATGGTCGCAAGAAGTGGACTGTAAGTCAATATGCTGACAAGATGGCAACCCTCTCGCCAAAGGAGATTAAGAAGATCTGCAAGGGTAATCCATACAAGTGGGCTATCACAAGCCTTCCAAATGCAGAGAAGACATTCGAACTCACACCTGCGGGCTCGAACAAGCAGAAGTATTCGAAGGCGACACGTCTCGAGATGCAACGCATCGCTGACGAGGAGGCTGTAAAGGCGGGCTATCGCTTGGCTTATGTTATGAATCAGATTTTTAGCAAGTAAGGAGGGGTTATGAAGAAGATATTTATCACACTTGCCCTTGTTTTGGGCGCATATTCGGCACAGGCGTGGAATTGGGTTTACGACCAGGCGACGTTGTTGCTCGCATACGAGAATATGACTCCTGCGGCGCAGGCTGAGTTGAAGAAATATTTGGGCGAAGATGTTCGTATGCAGGTGCAGACCTTCGAGAAGGCTCGCAAGAAGGGCGAGTTGCTCGAGACTGCCGATTGGCGAACAATCTCACTCGATATGAATTTGAAGCCTGTTGTGGCTGACGATAAGAGTGCTATTGCACAGCTCGAGAATGCTGTTGAGGTGGTTAAGAATCGTGCTTCGAAGAGCGAGGAGGAGGTTACATTTGCTATCCGCAAGATTGTTGAGTTGACTATCGAGATGCACAATGTTGCAAACGTTTATCTCGAGGAGTTCCCATACTCGAAGGAGGATTTCGAGTTCCAGCAGTCGATGGGTGGCTACGGCAAGAAGGAGAAATTTAAGGCTCGCAAGTGGAAGCACTTCTGGACTTACGGCTTCTCGGTGTTCCACTCGTCGTGGTCGGCCGAGATGCACGTGCGTGATTTGAAGGTGTGCCACGGTCGCTACAAGGAGCAGTATATGGCAGGCTCGATTCGTGATTGGGCTACCGATATGGGTAATCTCGTGAAGCCACTCTACGAGTGGGCAGGCCCGTATTGCCAACTCTCTCGCCAGGCTCACGCCGAAGAGGAGGAACGCTTCTATGCAGGTGTTGCTCGTGCAGCCTTCCGCATCGCAGCCCTTATGAACGAGGCGACAAAATAGAAATACAATTACCTAAAATAAAACAGATTATGAAAAGAAAGTTTTTTATCGCATTGGCAGCGTTGGTTGCTTTGTGCGGTGTAGAGAAGGCGTTTGCGTGGGCTAACGTAGGTCACGCCGTAATTGCCTACTACGCAGAACAGCTTATCTCGCCCGAGACTAAGGCTAAGTGTCACCACTATCTCCACTCGTCGCTTGCATATCAGGCGTCGTGGATGGACCAGTATCGCTCGATTGAGGGTTATACTGCGTGCGACTTGTGGCATAGTACAAACATCGATGCTAACTACAAAGTAGTTAAGGATAAGCCTACCACAGGTGCTTATCATATCGAGCGTATCCGCAAGGAGATGGCCAACGGTGCATACAAGAATATGTCCGACTCGTTGGTTAAGATCAACTTGCAGTACCTTATCCATATGATTGGTGACCACCACTGCCCTGTGCACGTGCGTTGGAGCAAGAAGGAGCACCCTGCATTCCACTACAACTTGAAGAATAAGGGTAAGACCCGTGGTTACCACTCGTTCTGGGATGGCTCGCCGGGCTTCCGTCGTAAGGGTTGGACTTGCGAGAAGTATGTCGAGAATATGGAGCCTCTCACAAAGGGTCAGGCCAAGAAGGTGAAGAAGGGTTCGGGCTACGATTGGACTCAGGAGACTGCCGATGTATCTCGCTACTGCTTCACCGTGACACCAAAGGATAAGGAGCTCAGCAAGATGACCAAGGAGGAAGTTGAAACAGTTCACAGCATTGTAGACAAGCAGATGCAGCGTGCTGCATACCGATTGGCTGGTGTTTTGGATGAAATTTTTAAGTATTAGAGCATTATGAAAAAGATTATATTGGCAGTGTTGCTCGTTGCTGCAACACTCTCTGCAAAGGCGTGGAACTCGTCGTACGATAAGGCTGTGTTGCTCGTTGCATCACACAACTACAACCCAAAGACTCTCCGTTTGGTAAAGGAGTATGTTAACGAGGATGTTACTAGGGCTTCGAATCACCTTGCTTGGCATCGTAAGAATGGTCGCCACCTCGAGAGTGCAGGTTGGCATCAGCTCCACCTCGACGCTTCGTTGCAGCCTGTAACAACCGACGAGAACGACGCTTACGTTCAGATTGAGAAGGCGTTGGAGATTATCCGTAATCGTGGTCAGCACGATAAGGCAACGGTAAGCTTCGCAGTTCATACCGTGATGAACCTCATTATCGATATGCACAACCTCACGAATGTTGTAATCGAGGGTATCCCGCAGTCGGGTACCGACTTCCAGGTTGGCACATCGAAGGGTACTGCAAACGGTAAAACCGCAAAGATTACCCCATATTCGTGGAAGTCGTTGTGGACACACCGCTACATCACATATCACGGTGCTTACTCGCCAGCAATGTGGGCATACGACATCGAGATTATGCACGGCGATAAGAAGGAGCAGTACTCGGCAGGAACGCTTCGTGATTGGGCTAACGATGTTGGTAAGTACACCAAGAGTATGTACGACCTCTTGGAGGCGAACGGTGGCAACTTCCTTCACCCAACAATTCAGGCGCACGAGGAGTTCCATATGAGCTGCCTTGCACGTGCGGCGTTCCGTATTGCGGTGCTCTTGAACGAGAATTTGAAGTAAAGAAGAGTTGTTAGAGCAACTCATATGTAACGGTATCGACATTCCCCCTAAATCCCCCTTTGGTAAAGGGGGACTTGGAGTCGCAAGCGACTTAAAATGAGTTGCCTTGCACGTGCGGCGTACCGTATTGCAATATTGCTTAACGAGAATTTGAAGTAAACCAAACTAAATAGTATTATGAAGAGAAAAATTTTTGTTGCACTCGCTGCTGTGGTAGCGTTGTGCAGTGTAGAGAAGGCTCTTGCGTGGGGTGGTCTTGGCCACTCGGTAATTGCCTACTACGCAGAGCAACTCCTTTCTCCGGAGGCGCAGGCGAAGTGTCATCACTATCTCAATTCGACGCTCGCATATCAGGCGTCGTGGATGGATCAGTATCGTTCGATTGAGGGTTACACCGATTGCGATTGGTGGCATAGTACCAATATGGATGCGAAGGGCAAAGTTGTTGTAGGTAAGACTACTACAGGCGCTTTCCACATTGAGCGCATCCGCAAGGAGATGGCGAATGGTGGATATAAGAATATGTCTGATTCGTTGGTTAAAATCAACTTGCAGTACCTTATCCATATGATTGGCGACCACCATTGTCCTGGACATATCCGTTGGAACAAGGAATCGCACCCCCACCACTTCTTCAACTTGAAGAAGAAGGGTAAGAAGTTTAGTACTCACCGCTTCTGGGACGGTTCGCCTGGCTTTGCTCGTAAGGGCTGGCATTGCGAGAAGTATTACGACTCGTTCACACCACTCTCGAAGGGTCAGGTGAAGAAGGTGCAGAAGGGTACAGGCTACGATTGGACACAGGAGACAGCCGGTGTATCTCGCACCTGCTTCAGCCTCTTGCCTGAGGGTACCGATGTTGCCAAACTCTCCAAGGAGGATATCGCAGCAGTTCACGAAATTGTAGACCAGCAGTTGCAGCGTGGTGCATACCGCTTGGCCTATGTAATTGAGGAAATTTTTAAGTATTAGAGCACTATGAAGAAGATTATATTGGCGGTGTTGCTCGTTGCAGCAACACTCTCTGCAAAGGCGTGGCACGCAAACTGCGACAAGGGTGTCGTAATTATGGCATCAAACCACTATAACCCCGAGACTCTCAACTTGGTAAAGCAGTATATCGGTGAGGATTTGACAAAGTCGGCTTACTATCTCGCATCGCTCCGTAAGGATGAGCGTTTTGCCTATACCGAGGCGTGGCACAAGCTCCATCTCGATGCGAATTTGAAGCCATCTGCATCGGTCGATGGCGATGCTTATGTTCAGATTGAGAAGGCGTTGGAGGTTCTCCGCAACCACAAGAAGCATAACGCTAAGGCTGTGCGTTTTGCAATCAATACCGTGATAAACCTCGTTATCGATATGCACAACATTTCGAACGTGGCAATCGAGGGTGTGGATAAGTCGGGTACCGACTTCCAGTTTACCTCTTCGAAGGGTACCGCAAATGGTCGCCCTGCGAAGTTGTTCCCATTCTCTTGGAAGGATTTGTGGACTACTCGCTATGTCTACCAGCACGGAGGATTCACCCCTGCAATGTGGGCTAACGAGCTCGAGATTATGCACAAGGCGAAGCAGACTGAGTACTCGGCAGGAACTCTCGCAGATTGGTGTAGCGATATGGGTAAGGATACCAAGAAGGTGCACGGAGTTTTGGAGGCAAATGGAGGTCAATTCCTCCACGCAACAATTCAAGCTCACGAACCGTTGCATATGAGTTGTATGGCTCGTGCGGCGTACCGAATTG